>CALDOC010000368.1 GCA_937914675.1 uncultured Sulfurimonas sp. | reverse complement strand
TCGCGAACTTTGACGCGATTCTCGCCGCGCTTATCGCGAAGTTTTCAACTCCAAAATGAGTCCCTCCATATTGAAATTCGCAATATTGCGAAACTAGCTCGTCGCTCTCGTATATATCTACCACTTCTTCTTCCTTTTTGTCCGTTATTACGTATCTAAACCCCGCGTTTTGATAAAAATGCCTTCTAAATGCGTAACGGGAATGTTTCGTTATGAGGTTGCCGCTACTCGCCCATGAAGAGCCTAAAATAAGCGCATGTTTTTCGTCAAACGTTGGCACCGAAAAATCGTCATAAGCCTCATGAACTTCAAAACCCTCAAAAGGTCGTATCGGAGTTCTACTCCATTGCCAAACGTTTCCGACAACGTCGTAAAGGCCATTGAATGCAAACTCGTTTACAGGGCATGAAGAAGAGTAATGATAAAAATCAAGATTCGCCCTACTCTCATGAAAGTTGGGAACGTCTTCAATTTGAGCGTAATCATAAATGACTCTATACTCCGCCTCGCTAGGCAACTCATAATTTATTTCATCTTTCTGACTCTTAAATCTGCAAAACGCTTGAGCTTCAAGAGCGTTCACGTCAACTGGCCAATCATAGGGCATGTCAATCTCAGAGCTTAGAGTTCTATATCTGTAAATCCCATTTTTCATCACCCAAAATGGAGGTTTTACCACACCCGTTATTTTTAAAAACTCTCTACCCTCGGAGTCCCAAAACTCTTCGTTTTCATATCCGCCGGCGTTTACGAACTCCATAAATTCGCCGTTGCTAACAAGATATTTGGAAACTTTAAAAGCGCTTACTTTTTCTTTATATTCGCCATACTCGTTGTCCCAAGCGTAAAGTTTGTGCTCCTCGCCCACTCCAAGTTTCACCTCTGTCGCGTTCATAGCCATCATTTCATTTTTTGGAGCCGTTGAACTTTTGTCGCAAATTTGAAAATGCTTTGAATCTCGCACTAAATCCATGGGCATCTGTCTGTGCAGAACGAGCGAAGTCTCTATGTGAATTCTTTCATGTTCTATGCCCATCAGAATTATCCACATTGGAGAATCTTTTGTAATGGGTAGAGTCAGAGGAAGCGTCATAATCAAATCGTCAACTATTTTTTTCACCTGATTTCGATAATTGCGGACTTCGCTCACCTTTGGCCAATTTGACTTGGCGTTTTCCATGTCGTCCCAAGACATTTCATCAACGCCAACTGCAAAAATAGATTCGTAATGAGGATTGATTCGTTCATTTATAATTTTCATATAAATTAGTTTGTTTATAAAAAACGTAGCCGTATGCCCAAAATAAAATATCATGGGATGACGAGTTATCTCTGATTTTTCATAAAAAACCTCATCATTTTTTAAAACTTCAAACACTTTTTCAAACAACTCGTATGTGTTATGAAAATACTTTTTTATCTCTTGACGCTTCTCTTGCTCGCTACTTCCATCCAACCTTAAGGTATACATACTAAGTTTACTCAATCTAAATCCCTTTATTTTTGATATAATCATTATATGAAATTTTATCAAACAAGTTTATTAAACAAACATGCAAACGTCGTTCACTCCTTTACAACTAAGGATATGGGCAACCTCGCTTTTCATGTCAACGACGATATTGACAGAGTAACCGCCAATCATGATAATTTAGCCAAAAAACTGAATTATGATAAAAACAAGCTTATTCATATGAGACAAATTCACTCAAATATCGTTCATATAGTGACTAACGATGATAATTTTGAAAATCCTCCAACTTGCGACGCTCTCATCACCAACAAAGTTGACGCTCCACTCATGGTTATGGTTGCGGACTGCTCGCCGATACTCTTTTTTGATCCTGTGCAAAAGGTCATTGCGGTCGCTCACGCGGGGAGAGCGGGAGCGTTTAGCAACATCGTTCAAAAGGTGATCGACTCATTTACAAATGATTTTTCTTGTGAAGCAAAAAACATCATTGTTAGCGTGGGAGCGAGCATTGGAAGTTGTTGTTACGAGGTTGGCGAGGAGATCTACTTTGAAGCTAAAAGATTAAATCTTGATTTTGCCATTGAAAAAAAGGATGACTTTTACCATCTTGACATAAGAAACATATTAAAAAAACAGTTGATTCAGTCTGGCGTTAAAAAAAACAATATTGAAATATCCAATGAATGCAACCGCTGTTTACACAAGAATTATTTTTCATATCGAGAAAACAGAATTACAGGCAGGTTTGCGGGAGTTATTAGATTAAATTAACCCTTGCGCTTTTTTTGCCAATTGAGCAGGAAGAAGACCCAACGATTCTTCAACGAGTTTTGTGTTTCCATGCGTTATAAAACTGTCTTCGTACTCAAAACTTGTAACTTGAACGTCTAAAATTTTGTCTTTCGCCAAAAACTCTAAGATGGCCGAACCCACTCCACCCATTTTAACGCTGTCTGAAAACACGAACCATTTTTTATGTTTTGCCGCCATGTCTCTTAGCGTCTCTTCATCGAGTGGTTTTACAAATCGAAGGTCTAAGATACTTACCTCTTCTTCTAGCAACATAGCCGTTTCATAAGCGCGACCAACGCCGTTTCCATACCCTATGAAGAGAGTGTCTCCGTCAGTTGAACGAAGAAGTTGAGATTTGGCAAGTTCAAAGGGAACGGACTCGGGCAAATCCGTCTCCGTAAACGACCCACGAGGATATCGTAGAGAACATGGGTGCTGATACTCCGCCGCAAACTCCATGGCTTGGTGAAAACTTTTTTCATCCCTAGGAGCGAAAAGCGTCATATTCGGTATGGCTCGTAAGAAACTAACGTCAAAAACTCCCTGATGCGTCTCGCCGTCTTCACCAACGATTCCGGCGCGATCGAGCGCGAAAACGACAGGCAAATCCATCAAGCAAGCGTCATGAATCACTTGATCGTATCCGCGTTGCAAAAAAGTGGAATAGATTGTGCAAAATGGCTTAAATCCCTCTTTCGCCAAAGCGCTCATGGACGTCACGGCGTGTTGTTCCGCAATCGCCACGTCCCAAAATCTATCGGGATAAAGTTCCATAAGTTCGGTAAGCCCCGTGCCACTTGGCATGGCCGCTGTCGCGCCAACTATCTTTTCATTGTTTTTCGCCAAATTAATTAGCGCTTCCGTATAAATCTGAGTTGCGCTTTTTGACGAACTCTTTTTAGCGCTATTGCCATTACTCAAATCAAATGGACCCACGCCATGCCACTTCTCTTCTTGTCCCTCGGCAATCTCGTATCCTTTGCCTTTAATGGTTTGACAATGAATTATTACGGGTTTCCCCATTTTTTTGGCTGTAGCCATAATCTCTGTGAGTTGGGATAAATTATGTCCATCAACTGGACCTATATAGTTGATGCCCATCTCTTCGAACATGAGACCAGGAGTAATGAGTTTGAGCGACTCTTCCATTCTTTTGGCTATGTAGTGAGCGCCTTCGCCAAAATTGTCTACAAAACTCTCAGTCGTTTTTTTAAAACGCTGGTAAAATGGAGACGCCATGGCCGAACTAAGTATGCGACTCATCGCTCCAATTGGCTTGGCGATGCTCATTTCATTGTCGTTGAGTATAATTACCATAGGATATTTTCTATCGCCAAGTTCGTTGAGAGCTTCATACACCATGCCGGCGGTCATTGAACCATCGCCAATTAAAACAACCGGTATGCGACTATCTTGTTCTCCCTTTAGCGCGATCGCTTTTGCGGCGCCAACGCCTAAAGAGATAGAAGTCGAACTATGTCCCGCAACAAAATAATCGGCGTCGCTTTCGCTTGGTTTTGTATATCCGCACATCCCATTGAACTGACGAAGAGTGTCAAACTCTTCCCATCTGTCGGTTAAAAGTTTATGAGCGTACGCTTGATGAGAGACGTCAAAAATAAAAGGGTCTTTTTTTACGTCAAAAACTTTATGCATAGCCACTATTAGCTCCGTGGCACCCAACGTCGAACTTAAATGCCCTCCATTTTTACTCACCACTCTTAAAATTTCTTCTCTAATTTTTGTGCAAACAACTTCTAATTCCGCAATTTTTTTATTTTTAACGTTCATCTATTTTACTCACTTAAGGCTGCTTTTTTTACTCTTTCAAATCTTTTGCTTATTTCTGAATCTATATTTCCGGCGTCACTGATGGCTATAACGCCACCCTCGCTAATCGCGCTGTCTGAAAC
>CALDOC010000367.1 GCA_937914675.1 uncultured Sulfurimonas sp. | reverse complement strand
CACAACGCCATTGTAATTAACTGGATCAAAAATAAATACAGTGAAAAAATTGCGCATATATTTGAAGTTCAAACCGGGTCAAAAGTTATTGTGCAAATAACTCTTAAAAATAGAGTCGACGTTAAAAAAAACAACGCGCCTATCGTACAAAAAATTACCAACTCTTTACTCAACCAATCATACACGTTTGAAAACTTCATGGTTGGCGGTTCCAACCAATTTGCTTACGCGGCGGTAAAAAGCGTCAGTGAAAATGCGGGAAACGTCTATAATCCTCTTTTTATATATGGCGGCGTCGGGCTTGGAAAAACTCACCTTATGCAAGCGGCCGGCAACGTTTTTCAAAATGAGGGAAAAGTCGTCATATACACTTCCGTCGAGCAATTTTTAAACGATTTTATTCGTCACGTCAGAAATAAAACGATGGAGCGTTTTCAAGAAAAATATCGTAAATGCGATGTCTTGCTTATAGACGACATTCAATTTTTAAGTAACAAAGAGGGAATACAAGAAGAATTTTTTCATACGTTTGAAGCTTTAAAAGGAACTGGCAAACAGATTATCTTAACGGCGGACAAACATCCCAAAAAAATCGGTGGACTTGAAGCGAGGCTTCAAAGTCGTTTTGAATGGGGACTTGTCGCCGACATTCAACCTCCAGAACTTGAAACTAAAATAGCCATTATAGAAAAAAAATGCGAAATAAATAAAGTAGTGCTCTCAAAAGACATCGTTAACTACATAGCCACCGTAATTGACAGCAACGTTCGTGAAATAGAAGGGATTCTCTCAAAGCTTCACGCTTATTCACAACTGATGCATGTCGACATTGATTTAAGTTTTACTAAAAATGTTTTAAAAGACCAAATGCGTGAAAATCGTTCAAACATCGACATGGAAACGATTACTCAAACCGTCGCTAAAGATTTAAACATAAAGCCAAGTGAAATAAAATCAAAAGGCAGAAGTAAAAACATAGTCTACGCTAGAAGAATTTCTATCTATATCTGCCGCGAACTTACTCAAAACACTATGCCGCAACTTGCTCAATACTTTGGCATGAAAGACCACACCGCAATTAGCCACACCATAAAAAAAATACACGACCTAATTAAAGACGACGAAGATTTTA
>CALDOC010000366.1 GCA_937914675.1 uncultured Sulfurimonas sp. | reverse complement strand
CAACAACTGGTTTGCCTTTTAATCTTTTTTTCATATTTTTAAAATCTTTGAGTTTTTGTGAAAAACGCAGAGCTCTCTTAATGGCGTCTTCTTCCTGAAGATTTGCCACTTTTGCGTACTCTTTGATGATGATTTCTAACTCCTTGTCTTTCGCCCATAACATGCTGAAATTTTTTAATCTGTCGTCAATTGACAACTCTCTAAATTCCATCCTATTTATATCAACGATTTTAAAGACGTAACCGCCATTTTCTTCTTTTATGAGAATGTTGCCGGGACTGTAGTCTTTATGAAGGATTCGCTCTTCATGCAAGGAGTAAGTGAACTTGGCGAACTCTTTAAAAACGTTCTTTCTGTCTTTAAAGTCTTCATCCAAAAGAGGTTCGCGTATAGTGAAATCGTAATCAAATTTTTTTGCTATGAAGTAACTATCAGCTAAAAAGTCGTCCTCATAAAACTCTATATATCCAATTGGATCTGGGGTAAAACTCCCTATGTTAACAGAGTAGTCATAAGATTTTTTAGCTTTTGAATCTCTAAAGTATGTATAAAAAATTCTTCGCAAAATATTTGGTACTTTAAATGATTTCACAATCGTGTCCGTGTCGTTAAAGTTAATGATTTTCAACTCATTTCTTGCTTTGTGAATAGTGTTTGTATTGTTGCTAAAGTAAGATTTTATATCTAACAAGAGACTTTTAAAAGCTTCTTGTTTGTCATTTATCTTATAGATGTATTTCATAATATGGCTACCCGAGTTAAATAGTTATTTAGACGTTAATAGGTACAATTCTATCCTAAGGTAGCTTATTAAATAGAATAAAATTGGAATTGACTATGAGAATAGAGATAGGTCGAAAGATAGAAAAATATATAAAAGCTAAAATAAATCGTCTTTTGATAAATAAAGACGACTTTACGATAGTTTCAAATAATTGTTGGGGTACCTTCATCTATAAAAAATTTGGTATTCCTTATCAATCCCCATTTGTAAATTTGGTGATTTTCGCTCCTGATTATATAGAGTTACTTGAAAATTTTTCTATTGAAACACTAAATAAACTTTCATTTATAGAGCATAAAGATTCTCGACACAAAGAGGAATTAATGTGTCTTAGTATATACGATATAGACTATCCGATAGGAATTTTAGATAATAAATATGAATTGCACTTTCTCCATTATCCATCTAAAGAAGACGCGCAAGATAAGTGGCTTAGACGTGTAAAACGGATGAATTTAGATAAATTAATCTTTAAATTTAGTGATGGAGATAAGTTTGAAAGTTCTATGGCGAAACGCTTTGATGATTTGAAATATAAAAATAAAGTTTGTTTCGTTGCGCAAGAATTTCAAGATTTACCAAGCGTAATTACTTTAGATAAATTTAGAGGTTCAAATAGGGTTCGCGATGAGTGGAAACATTCTGACAAAGAGTTTGACGTCGTCAAGTTTATCAACGCCATAAAGACAAATGAAGAGCTGTAATAATGAGTAAAAAAAATATTTTAGAACTTTGTTTGTCTCCAGGTTTAGGCGGTCTTGAATTATGCGTAGTGGATTATTTTAGGTACTTTAAGACACAAACGAATTCTTATTTGTGCGTCGCACCGGATACAAAGCTTG
>CALDOC010000365.1 GCA_937914675.1 uncultured Sulfurimonas sp. | reverse complement strand
TATACGATATTCTTTATATTGCTAATTAATATTTGCCTATTTTACATACAATTGCATATCTTATTCTAGATGAAAAAGCATCTAATTTCGCTATAATCTTTCAAATAAATTCATTTATCACGAGGCATTTTTATGACAAAAACTTTTAAAAGATGGGGTGTGATTTGCAATATACTTTAAATATGAGAGAAGTCACTTATGCTCTTACGGAGGCACTTGACTTTGTTGGAATCGATGATACCATGCATGGAAAAAGAGTGGCTTATATGGCGGCTGAGCTTTCAAAAAATATGTCATGGAGCAAAAATACTACAGATGACGTAATGTTTATTGGGATGCTCCATGACTGTGGCGTTTCATCGACAGACGTCCATATTCACCTTGTGACGGAGCTTGACTGGGAAAACTCTCATATCCACTCTATCCGTGGAGAAGATCTTCTAAAAAGAACTAAAATATACCAAAAATTTTCTACTTACGTAAGGTATCATCATACTCATTGGAACGATTTACCAAATACGCTAACCAAGGAACAAAAAGAGATATCAAACTTGATTTATCTGGTTGATAGAGTAGACGCGCTAAGAGCTCAACTTAAAACTATTGACGCAAACTCCGCGCATAATATACAAGAAACAATAAAAAAACATTCAAACAAAATGTTCTCCCCTGAGTTGGTGGAAAGTTTTATTGCAATCTCACAACATGATTCATTTTGGTTTTATCTCGAAGGAGAGTCGCTTAACGACTACCTGATTGAATGGGTTGAGTCTGGTTTGGAGCAGGAACTTTCATTTGCAGAGGTAAAAGAGATAGCTATGATGTTTGCGGCTATTGTGGACGCAAAAAGCGAATTTACCTCTGAACACTCGGTAGGCGTCGCTACTTTGTCCAGATATTTGGCAGAACTTTTTAAATTGCCGCAAGAGGCTTGCGAGAAGATAGAACTAGCTGGACTATTACATGATTTAGGAAAATTAAGAGTTGCTGATGAGATTTTAAATAAATCTTCTAAGTTAAATGCAAATGAAAAACTAATAATGAATCGTCACGGCTTTGATTCAGACATGGTGCTTAGGCATATAAAAGGCTTTAGAGAAATAGCTCATATTGCGTCTCTTCATCATGAGACCTTGGACGCAAAAGGTTATCCATACAATCTTACAGCTTCACAGATACCTTTTGAAGCGAGAATTATAGCAGTTGCAGACATATTTCAGGCTCTCATACAAAACAGACCATACAGAAGCGGACTCACTACGCATGAGGCTTATGAGATTATATTTGATATGTGCAAAGAAGGAAAACTGGATTTAGATATAGTGACAATACTAAAAGATAATTTAGAAGTATGTTATGAGAAAGCGAACAATGCGTATTATATAAATCAGGAATTACACCCAGAAAAGTAAATATTTATATTTTGCGTA
>CALDOC010000364.1 GCA_937914675.1 uncultured Sulfurimonas sp. | reverse complement strand
TTATAATTATATTTCACATAATTATACAAACTCATAGCTTTTAGAACAATAATTAAATCACTATCTAATTCAAAAAAAGAATATTAAAGAAGAAATAAATTATAAAAACTTTAGCCATAGTTTAAACTCAATATCTTCAAATTGGACGTAATCGTCAGATTTAAACACTATGCCTTTTTCCATTAGCGATTTTATAGCGCTTTGTAACGATGAAGTTTTTATATCGTATCTAATCAACACTTTTTCGTCAAATAAATTAACGCCACCACTAACGGCTATAACTTTTAGCGTGTTTTGCTGAGCCGTTGTAAACGTTTCAAGATACATGCCGAAATCTTTTTTGCTCTTGATGATAGAATTCACATATTTCGCCATTATCGCTAAAGTAATAATGGAGGAGTCCTCTTGCGTTCTAAAGAGCTTATAAGAGACAAGTTGTATAAATCTGGTTTCCCCATCCGAAATGTCATAAAGATACTCAAAAGCGTCTTTTTCCAAAATGACGTTTTTTACTTTAAATCTACTCTCAGTCCATTTAAAAAATTCTAGCATATCAATTGGATTCAATGGATATTCCGTTCCCAATTTAAAAAATGGCCTATCGCTCTTATTAAAAAGAGACAATAATAAATTTCTTTTTGAACCTGTAAAAATAAAAGAGCAATTTTCTCTCTTGTTTACAATGGTTCTTAGCAATGCTTCAACTTTTTCTGAATCTTTTAAAGAAACTATTTTTTGAAATTCGTCAATGGCGATGATCGCTTGAAGATTATTGGCTTTTAAAAAAGCGAAATAACCATAAAAAAGCTGCTGTAAAGATTTATAATAATCTTTTTCCGTTGAGGATATTTCAATTTTGGGTGAGCCGCTAACGATTAGTTTTATGTCAGAATTTACAAAAAAGTCATTAAGAGTTTGAGTAAGCTTGGAAAGTTTGTCTAAACTGCTTTCCTTTCCAAGCAAACTACACTCTATGCCCTCTTTTAAATACTCATACAGCTCTCTAATGTTGGAAATGGCGTAAATGTCTACATGCGCAGTTAAAATTCCCTTGTCGAGCCTATTGTTGAACACCTCTTTTATCAATGATGATTTTCCGATTCTTCTCTTGGAGAACATTATCATATTTGTTTGATTGACAATATAATCCTCGGTGTCGCTAATGGCGTCTTCTCTGCCACAAAAATAACTACCGTCTACTTCTCTGTCAAATTTAAAAGGATTCTTTCGATTAATCATTAAGTTTCTCCTATATTTGTTTTAAATAATAAATTATACTTAAAACAAGATTTTAAATCAAGTAATTTAAATTACTCATTTTAAATAATGACATGCAAAGCGGATGCGTTAAAGGTCAGTTATCATTTTCTTCGCTTAACGTTTTCATGTTTCTTTTTTGTACAGAAAGTTTTTTTGATAAAATTTCAAGTTCATCACACAATAAGGAAAGACTAATATTTAAACCGATAGTTTTGTTTTTAGTACTCAACGGCATTTCTAATCTTCTGTATGGATAATCAAGAAAATGCAGTTCCATCTCAAGTATCTCTTTTTCTATCATGAGCTTACTCGTTTGCACTAAACTATTTTTGTACTCTCTTAACATATCTTCGAATTTTTCAGTAACCTGTTTTTTAACCACTCTAAGACCCCAATCTATTTTTACATCATAGCCACTCTGATGCCTTTTTCTTGTCTCCATTATCTATAAAAAGTCAAGTGATTTACGCTTGTATCTGTATCCCCCAATATAGTCGGATAAGAAGAAAATTTCAAAAATGCCTTATATTGATGTGAATTTAGCCAAAATCATATAAAACCCATGGGACTATTTTTCACTAAAAGGCTGCATACCGTTTTTAGCTTCATCAAACTTCACACTTTATAAAGGTTTCATTTGAGTTTTATTTAAACAACATTTCTTATATTTTCTACCACTTCCACATGGGCATGGATCATTTCTACCAACATTATAATGTGTAGAATTTACAGCAGTTGCATGAGTGCTTTTATCTTGACCACTACTCGCAACATGTTTTTTTCTTAGAGTATTCAAAGCCATACACAAAGTTAAAACTGTCGCCATCGAATCCATAATCTCTTCTTTATCCACTTCATGGCTACTAAAATGTACGATAACTCCAGCTACGCCTAGAAAGTACATAGCAACGTTTTCATGGCCAAATATCTTTGTAAGTTGTCGCAGGTTTTCATCATACTCTTCTATGAATTCTATTGAATATTCATCCAGCGCAGTTTCAAAGATTTTTGACGAAATTTTTAAAACGTTCTCTCTTGCATTATTTGAATCTATTGAATATAAAAGTTCTTCCGATAGTTCCGATAAAGAGTTTTCATACAATATATCATTTTTAATAGCGTCTATTCTATCAAGTTCAAATATCAAAGCGTTAT
>CALDOC010000363.1 GCA_937914675.1 uncultured Sulfurimonas sp. | reverse complement strand
CGTCATCCACAGCATCTTCTAGTTGCCATAATTCATGTATCTCGAAATCGCTTTTACAGTGAGCTTTGTCATGGCTGACAAGCATGTCTTTGATGTTGAGATGGTTTTTAACTATGATTGGCTTTTTTAATTTTTCGATTTTCAAGGGGATGTAATCGAAATCTTGCACAAGATCTTTTTCTTTAAAATCTCTATGAATAAAGAATTGTTCGCCGATGGGAAATTTTTCTTTTCCGTCTTGGAGCTTGAGCCAATCAAAAAATTTCTTTATCAACAACGCGTCACTGTCCAAAAGCATAAAAGGAGACTCTATTTTTCTTGTTTTTAGCTCTAAAAATGGCTTTTTACTGTTTAACCCCATATTTGAATCCGACAATCCATACACAACTTCGTCTATCTTTTTGCTATAGCCAATGTCATTAAAAATTTTGATAGCGTAATAAACTTCGCTTTCTTTCTTATATATTTCAATATCTGCGTCAAAAAATATTTTCACATAGTTTACTACGCCATTATCTTGAGCGACTTTAGCGATAGAATGAATATAATTTTCAATAAATCTATATTTCTTCACAACGTCTTTTTTTCTTGAACATCCGTTAAGATACTCATTGTAATTTTTCAGAATCTCTTTTTCATTAGATTTTGTAAACTTTTTATAATTTAAAAGCGCCAAATACTGACCTTTTATACTTGATAGATTTAGCTTTTTATCAGAATTTTCATTAAAGCTTTCAACTTTAACGAAGAAAGCTAAATAGTTCACATTATGAATTTTTTTGTCGTAAAAAGATTTGTTGGAGTTTAAATAGCCACTATAATAATCTCTCGCTTTAAACCAATCAAGAACGCCATTCGCCAATACTCCATCCAAAGTTCTAAAGCTTTTCTCTTTTTTTATAGTGTCACATATATAATATTCCAAATCTCCATCGTCATGAACCTTAACGTAAAGCCCATCTTTAAGCTGGTAGTTGTCAAGAATCAGCTTATCGCCCTTAAGCTCATACTCTTTTCTAAAAACTTCTAAAACATCATATATCATCGCATCCCTCTCCCCAACAAAAACCCACCTCCATAACTCTGTTTCTCGCCAAGTCCACAAGCCATCGCCACAAACGCTAGTTTTTGGCTTATTTCATCTTCATTTGGCACGATTTTAAACTTGTTTCCAAAAACTCTTATTTTTTTCTTATCTTTTGTGAAGTAGATTGATTGAGGTTTATGGTTTTTTATCTCTAATAGCTGTATGAAGTTTTGCATGGTTTCTATTTTTTCACTGTAAAAATCTTGATACTTTTTTTCTAAGTTCTCTTGGAGTTGTTTATAAAGCGTTCCTACGTCTCCATCTCTTGGCGTCCAGTAGATATTTTTTCCTTTTTCATTTGTTATGGAAACAATAGTTGGCGTTAGAGTGTACAACTCTGTTATGAAAAACTGCTTTTGAACTTTCACGATGGTTTGTAGTACCTGTATATGTGAGTGGTTTATGTTTTCTCTTAGTAGAGTTTGCATGTCGTTTATAAACTTTTCATCTAAAGAACGAATGACAAAGGAGTATAGGTTTCCTTCTTTATATATTTTTTCTTTTTCCGTTGGATAGAAGTTTCCAAAACTGTAGTTTTTAAAGCCTTTTTCTTTATGTAACTCCTCGTAGTCTGGATTTTGACACATCGAGTGGTTTATAAATTTTGAGAGTAGGTCGAAACTCTCCATCAGTTCAATCTCTTTTTTTAAGTATGCCTTGCATGTCAGTTCATAATATAACACAATATATTCCTTTATA
>CALDOC010000362.1 GCA_937914675.1 uncultured Sulfurimonas sp. | reverse complement strand
ATTTCAACCGCTTTTCCCTGAAGTAAAAAGTCAAAAGCTTGTTTTGCAAATTCGGTAGAAGTCTCATAAGAGGCGTGAAGTTTTTCCGAATATTGACCTAAGAGCTCATTCTCTTCATAGCCAAACATTTCGCACAAGTGATGATTTACAAGTAAAATCTCACGGTTTTTATCAACGATTAAAATACCGACGTTAGAATTATTGAGCAACAGTTGGAGCCATTTTGACTCTTTATTCGTTATAATTTGCATAACTCTCCTTTTTTGATAATATCTAAAGCGATTCTACTTAAAATATAAAAATTATTGAATCAACGTCGCATGAATCCAATCTGATTTTCTCCATACTTTCTCCCGTACGCATAGTCGAAATGGCGATTGCAACCGGCGTGACGACCGCGGCTATATGGACGGAGCCTGCGGTGGACGACTCGCTTCGTCGCTTACGTTTGGTTGCGGAGGGTTTTGAACGGTTTGGCTTGTCTGCGCGTTTGTCGAATTGCCGCATCCCATCATGGCGAATCCTATGACGAGGGCTAGCAGTATTTTTAGTTTCATGGAGTGACTCCTATTTTTTTAGAGATGACGTTTGAACCTTTGAGTAAAGTTGCATAGCTTGTCGCGTTAAAATCAAAGATGATTCCTCTTCCAACGTCGCCCCAATTTGAATTGTTGGAGTCGACTCTATCTAAAAAATCAATCTTCATGCCGTTTATTTTGTAAATTGCGAAATGTTCCTGATTCTCGTAGTATTGCGCGTCGTAACTTCTGTAAGGCACTCCAAACGTCAAATCGCTCGCTCTATACGTAAAGGCTTTGTGGTTGTATTCAGCCTCGCTATAGCTGTATTTGTCACCGATTCGCAGCGTGTCGACCAAGAGCGGATTTGAAAAATCGCTTGTGTCAAAGAGTTGAAATTGCAGCTCTTGCGCCCGTCCGTTCGCGTCGGCGTTGCGACCAACGCTGAGCAGTCTGTTTTCATCCACGACGTGAAGATACTCGGAAAATCCGGGAATGGAGAGTTCGCCTACTTTTTTAGGGTTTTTTGGGTCGCTTAAATCTATGGCGTAGAGAGGATCCGTTTGCTTAAACGTCACTACGAATCCACGGTTGCCCATAAAACGAACCGCGCGGATGGTTTCGCCGCTTTTTCCCAGTCCCAAGAGCGTTCCATCTACGACAAGCTCTTCGTTTGAAGTTTTTAACGTATAGATTGAGTTGCTCGTGGACGCGTCGGCCCACCAACTCCAGCCGGAAGTCGTGGCGACTCGCAAGTGCTCATCTTGTTCGCTCATGCTAAACTGACTCAACATTCTTCCCTCAACCAAACCGCGACCTTTGTACGTAAGGTTTTCATCTAGGGAAAATTTGTAAATCATCTGTTGCTCTTTGTAGTGCGAATAGTCGTAATAGAGTGGATACTCGCTCGACACGAGATAAAGCGACGAAGTGGAGGCGTAGTAGGTGGAGGTGTTGCCTAAAAATGAGACGTTGCCAGTATAATTGCCATCGATCGCGTTAAAACCGCTGAGCGTCGTTATGTTCGCGTATTGATTCAATTTGGTCGGAGCGTAGAGCTTCGCATGGTTTATAAAGTCCGACTTTACGCCGTTGGAGGTTATGTACGGCGTTAAAATTTCATCTATGATGATTGGGTTCTCGTAGTTGTAAACGTAAGCGCCTTTTTCGTCATAACCATAGAAATAGCACTTGTTATAGACAGATATGCTTGGGTCCGTAAAATACGCCACAGCTTCTTGAACCGACTGCGAGCAGGTCGTCGTGACGTATTTTTTTTCGTATTCATACGAGAGATATGGGCTAAAATCCGAGATTAAAAAAAGTTTTCCATTCACAAGGCGGCTATCTCTGTAGGAGCCTTCCGTAGCGTGCGTCGCGATCGACCTGACGTTTTGAATATCCGAGACGTCGTATACGTCTAACGTTAGTGAGTTGTTGTGAGTTGAGACTACGAGAAGGCGATTGTTTTGCAAGTACATGGATTGAACGTATTGGTCTTTAAAGGGTAGGGTGGCAATGGGCGCGTAATCTTGCTTTGCGAGATTTAAAAACGAGGTTACGATAATTCGCTGATTCGCGTTGTCGACGCTAAAGACGTAAACGCCGTCGTTTTTTACAATGTCTCCCTCGTCCACGCCCGCCTCTTGCGTGTTTGTCGTGGTCGCGTTTTTAATGGTTGAAGTATCCCCTACCGCTTCGGGAGCGCTCACTACCGCGACGTCGACGACTGTAGAAAGAGGATAGGGGTAGCCATAATAATTATTCATCCGAATCATTTTTCTAATATACGCGAGCATGCTCTCTTTTGAATCAAAACTACTTAATTTTGACGATTGTTGATCGACGTCTATGGTTTTGTCGCCGTCGCTTTTCACCCAAAGACCCTCGCTCATAGAGATGGTTTCTATGGAGGGAAAGTTTAAATTGGTTTTGTTGACTTGCCATTGGCTGTTTTGAGTATATTTCCAAACCAAAGCGTCGCCAAAAAAATTCTCCGAGACGACGATTTGTTGAGGTATGGAGATAAGATTCCACCCATTTTTAAGCTCGACCGCGCTATTGAGGGGAGTGGTTACGCTGCTCTGCGGCGAGTAGGTTAAAGTCCACTCTTCACGGCTAAAAATCCAAACCGCTTGCCATGGTTTTATAGAGTTTAAAGGAGAGTATTTGTCGATGATGACAGACTCTTTTTGAGCGTCCGGAGAGTAACCCATCCAGCTTTGAGAAGCCGCGTTAAAACCCCAAACGATCTCAACGCTCTTGTTGTTGAAGTAAGTTTGCGCGTCCATAGTGGTGGAAACGCCAATAAGCTGCCAACCCTTTTTAATTTCCAAAGTGGTGGCGGACAATATGCCAAAGACCATGAGCCATGCAAGCAAGGTACGCATAATTTTATCCTTTTAGAGTCTAACGTCATTATAGCGCAAATCTGGATAGTAAAATGAGTAAAACGAAAACGCCCATGACTCGTGCTCAAATCATGCAAAGAGTCAAGTCCAAAGAGACAAAGAGGTAAATAAAACTCTTCAAAACGAGGGCTGGACGATACTGCGTTTTTGGAAAATCGACATAAGAAAAGACGTCTCCGCTTGAGCGGACTCTAAAAAGTCTATGAAGTCATAAAAAAATGGACGTTAGAGTCTCTTTGTCAACTCTGTTTTTTAAGATTGTAAAGACGCCATTGGCGTAAAGCGAGTTTTTAAAACCTTCTCCAATATTGTCCGTTAGAAAATAATTCACTTTTTTAGAGAGCAATGCGTCTGGGATGACCATGGCGGGTTTGGCGTTTGAATTGAAAAGTGGATTTTTGGCGTACTCCATCTTTTTGATTTTAGCGTCTTGAATCTCAACGGTAATTATATACTTCTTGCGGTTGCCCAACTCTCCAAAGTTCTCAAAGTCATCACACATAAAAGCGACGACGACGCTCTCTTTGTCGTCTTCAACATGCAATTTTTTCCCGAGAATCAAAGCCGTCGCCATTTTGACTCTCGCGTTTTTGACAATTCTCGAAAACGTCGGACGGGAGACGCCCATGGACGCCGCCGCTTCCTCTTGATACATCCCCTTAAAGTCCATGAGATATATCGCCTCTATCTCTTCATGGTGCAAGTTTATGAGCCCCGTCGAGTCTGGGGTTGGAGAAAAGTCTCTATATTTCGGTTTGAAAAAGAGTTCCCTCTTCGATTTTAATCTTGCCATTACATTAATTCCATAGTTTAGTTTGTAAAATTATAGCAAAATAAATGTGATAATTATTGACATATGTTCATAATTGGATTATACTTCCGCAGATTAACAGAAGGTTTGGTTATGTTAAACATAAGCAATGTGTATAGTTTTTACTCGAGTGGCTTTAAAAACATGAAAATTGGCAAGACTTTATGGAAAGTGATATTCATTAAAGTCTTTCTTATTTTGATAGTGTTGAACTACTTCGTATATGACAAGTCGATCAATACGGAGTTTAAAACAGAGCGAGAAAAAGCTGATTACGTGTATAACAATTTAAAAGGAGAGTAGAATGGAAGACGCGTTAGTTGATTGGAGTCGGGCTCAGTTCGCCTTGACGGCGTTGTATCATTGGATATTTGTGCCGTTGACGTTGGGGCTTGGGTTTATCGTGGCGATAATGGAGACTATATACTTCAAAACGCGAAGCGAATTTTGGAAAAAAACGACTAAGTTTTGGATGACGCTTTTCGCGATTAACTTCGCGATAGGCGTCGCCACGGGCATCATCATGGAGTTTGAGTTTGGAACGAACTGGGCGAATTACAGCTGGTTCGTCGGAGACATATTTGGAGCGCCTCTCGCGATAGAGGGGATTTTGGCTTTCTTCATGGAGAGCACGTTTTTCGCGGTGATGTTTTTTGGCTGGGAGAAGGTGAGCAAAAAGTTTCACCTTCTCTCCACTTGGTTGGTCGCCGTAGGCTCGAACCTTTCCGCCCTTTGGATTTTGGTGGCGAACGCTTGGATGCAGTACCCGGTTGGGATGAAGTTCAATCCGGACACGGTGAGAAACGAGATGGACAACTTTTGGGACGTGGCTCTTTCGCCCGTAGCCATTCCCAAGTTTTTGCACACCATTGGAAGCGGTTACGTAATGGCTTCCGTGTTCGTCGTGGGAGTGAGCGCCTGGTATCTTCTCAAAAACAGAGACGTGGAATTCGCCAAAAAGTCCATGGTGGTTGGCGCCACTTTCGGTCTTTTGGCCTCGTTCTTTTTGCTTTTGAGCGGAGACGAGTCGGCGCACCAAGTGGCGCAAAAACAACCCATGAAGTTGGCGGCCATGGAGGGTCTCTATGAGGGGAAAACGCAAGCCGGCATCGTCGCCATAGGTCTTTTAAATAGTAAAAAGACGTTGACGAACGAGGAGGACGCGTTTGTGTTTGAGTTTGAACTACCCTACGCTCTTTCTCTTTTGGGTTATCACTCTCCAAGCGCCTTCGTTCCCGGCGTCAAAGATTTGGTGTACGGAAACAAAGAACATGACGTCATGAGCGTTCAGGAGAAAATGACCAAAGGCGCGCTCGCGGTGGGCGCTCTCGAAGAGTACAAAGAGGCGAAAAAAGCGCAAAACGTAGAGGGAATGAAGATAGCCAAAGAGATGCTTGATGAACATATGAAGTATTTTGGTTACGGACACATCAAAAAAGCCGAGGACGTGGTGCCACCCGTGGCGCTGACTTTCTACTCCTTTCACCTGATGGTTTCGCTTGGCATGTGGTTTTTGACGCTTTTCGCGTTGGTGCTATTTTTGCTCTTTAAAAACAAGATCATGAACTATCCAATCGTGTTGAAAGCGGCCGTTTTCACGATTCCCTTGGGCTTTTTGGCGGGAGAGACCGGTTGGGCGGTCGCGGAAGTGGGTCGTCAACCTTGGGCGATACAAGATTTGATGCCCGTTGGCATGGCGGCGACTCACATATCGTCTACGAACGTGATGGTTAGTTTCTTTTTATTCGCGTTTTTATTTACGGGGCTTTTGATAGCCGAGATAAAAATCATGACAAAACAGGTCTCAAACGGACCCGATGGAGGACATTAGCATGGGCTTTGGCGATTTGGATTTATTGACGCTGCAACAACTTTGGTGGAGCATAGTCTCTCTTTTGGGCGGGCTGTTCGTCTTTTTGATGTTCGTTCAAGGCGGACAGACGCTTATCTACAAACTCTCGGACAGCGAGATAGAAAAAACCATGCTCATCAACTCCATTGGGAGAAAATGGGAGCTGGGCTTTACGTCTCTCGTCCTTTTTGGCGGCGCCTTGTTCGCCGCGTTTCCACTCTTTTACGCCACGAGTTTTGGCGGAGCGTACTGGGTTTGGATAGCGATTTTGTTCTGCTTCATCATTCAAGCGGTGAGTTACGAGTACCGCATGAAAGAGAACAACTTTTTGGGCAAAAAAACCTATGAGGCGTTCATGTACGTAAACGGCACGCTGGGAACTTTTCTTTTGGGAGTGGCGATTTCGACTTTTTTTAGCGGAAGCGAGTTTGTTTTGGATTCCAACAATTTCGTACATTGGCAAAATCCATTGAGAGGATTAGAAGCTCTTTTAAACCCTTACAACTATCTACTAGGATTTTCTTTGGTCTTTTTGGCGAAGATAAGCGGCGCCTTGTATTTTATAAACAACGTAAACTATGAACCCATCAAACTAAAAGCGGTCGCCTCCATAAAAGTCAACATGATATTTTTCTTGATTTTCTTTTTGGGCTTTGCCGCTTGGGTTCTCACAAAAGAGGGTTTCGCCGTAGACGCAAACGGCGTTATAAGCATGGAAGCTAACAAATACTTGCATAACTTCCTAGAGACGCCAATCGTTTTGGGCATGTTTTTGCTCGGCGTCGTTATGGTTGTTATAGGCGTGTTTGTAACCATAAAGTTTAACTTCACTTGTTGTATCATTACGAGTGGAACGGGAGTCGTTCTGACCGTTATGTCCATCCTTTTAAACGTTGGACTCAACAACACGGCGTACTATCCGTCCACCGTTGACCTGCAAAGTAGTGTGACCATTATGAACAGTTCTGGCAGTCACTACACGCTAACCGTTATGAGTTATACGGCGCTTATGGTGCCGTTTGTTATAGCTTACGTGGCGTACGCATGGTACTCGATGGACAAGGTGAAAATCACAAGAGAAGAGATTGAAGCGCCAGACGCTCACAACTATTAGGAGATAAAGATGGAATACGTAGAATCACTTGTTTGGTTGAGTTTGTGGCCTATTGTTATATATGCGAGCTATAAAATCGTGTTTAGAAATATAAAAAAATTTGAGGAAATAAAATGAGAATAGCGATACCAGTCGATACGGACAAAGAGACGATAGTTCAAAGAACGGGACAAGCCCCATTTTTCGCGATATACGAAGATGAAAAACTAGTCGAGTTCGTTCAAAACGGAAGTAGCGAAGGTGGACGTCACCATGGAAGCACTCATGACGAGCATGGACGCAAAGACGATGAAGAACATACGCATGGACATAAAAAAGACATAGAGGGACTCAGCGGATGTGACGTCATATTGGTTCAGATGATGGGCGAACACATGAGAGAAGCGTTAGAGTCTCTCAACGTAAAAATCATAAAAATTAGAAAAAAAGACGGTGAAAAAGCTGAGGAAGCTCTCGGTAATTTTCTAAATCAATCATTGAAGTAAACTGACGTTCTGATATGCTAAAATCAACATGCGTCTTCGCGCTCGTTCTGCTTCTGAGCGCTTGCGCCGAAAAACCGGTGAAGCGCTACGACGCGAAACAACTTCTCGTGGACAAATGCGCTTCTTGCCACAATCTCGATTTGCCGCCAAAAACGTATGAGGATGAAAAAGCGCCTCCCATGATGGCGGTCGCGTTTCATATAAAAAGCTTTGCGCAAACACAGGATGAAAGTCAAAGAATCCTAAAAGCGAGAGCGTTCGTAAAAGATTACGTGATGAACCCAAGCGCGAGCAAATCCTTTTGCGACAAAGAGAGTTTGGCGAGTTATGGAGTGATGCCATCGCAAAAAGGCAAGCTAACGGAGGACGAACTAGACGCGATTAGCGCCTACATGTTTGAACGCTACACGCAAGAAAACCTCACTAAAGAACAAGCCATCCAAAACAAGCTAAACGCGATGCCAAAAGGGCAACTGCTAGCTATAAAAAACAACTGCCTGAGTTGTCACAGAGTGGAGATGAAACTTGTCGGTCCCTCTTTTAACTCAATGGCTATGAAATATAGGAACTCGCCTGAGACGCTCAAAAACAAAATCAGAAACGGGGTTGGATACATGCCCGCGTTTAAAAAACTCAGCGACGAAGAGTTGGAAGAGATGAGCAAGTTTATTTTTTCTACCGCCAAACCATGAACTATTTAACGGGAATGCTTTGAGCTACCATTGCGCTCAAGAGCACTCAAAACTCGCGCTTTTCTAGAGGTGTGAAGTAGTGGGTTGTGCTGACCCCTATTTTTTTAATAAAGCCATCTTGACAATAAGCCAAAAAAGATATATACTTTTTGATATATACCAAATCAAAAGGATTTTTTATGACAATGTTGGCAAAAGTATTTAAAAACGGTAGAAGTCAAGCGGTGCGACTTCCTAAAGAGTGCCGAGTCGATACGGATGAAGTTTATATAGAAAAAATCGGACACTCTTTGATGATAACGCCAAAAGAGAAAAGCAAATGGGACTTAATGAGACATGCGCTTGATGATATGGAAGATTTTGAGCTTGAGAGAAATCAGCCGAGTGTTCAAGAGAGGGATTTGTTTTGATATATATGCTTGACACAAATATCATCTCATACCTTATCAAAAATCGTGATATGAAGCTCATTGATAAGTTTGAAGCCATGTCAAAAGATAACACAATAGCCGTTTCATCGATAACCGTAGCTGAACTTTTTTACGGTGTCAAAAAGAAAAAGAGTAAAAAACTTGAAGTTGCAATTAGGGAGTTTTTGTCCCCTTTAGAAAAATTAGCTTTTGATGAAAATGCAGCTTTTAGTTACGGAGAGATTAGAGTAGAACTTGAATCCAACGGCAATCTAATCGGAGCCCATGATATGTTTATCGCAGCTCATGCCAAAAGCTTAGATGTTGTTCTTGTCACTAACAGTACTAGAGAATTTCAGAGAGTGCAAGGGCTTAAGATAGAGGATTGGGTACAATAATATTCTCCCCACTTCGAATATTAATCATAAAAGGGATAAAGTCCAGCTTATCAGTAATATTTTTAACTAATTACAACAATATAAAGTTATAAATTAACAATTAAAACGCTACAATAAAGATACTGCACAACAGATATTAAGTGTGTATGGTGGAGTTACTGATGAAATGATACGCAAAATCAAAGAACTTATTGTTGGGAATATTTCAATGTATAGGAAGAAAAAGAATTTTGAAATTGATATGAATGCAGACTTTGAACAACCTAGCATTTTTAGACGAAAATAATATGTGAAGGAAGTTTTAATTAGGCTGGGTTTAACTTCTGAAAACTAATCTACCACCTTTTTGTGAAATTGTATGAGAATCTTGATGGTAGTACAAACCTATAAACTGGCACTACCATCAACTCTATCAATCAAATGGATAACAGTGTTACTTGTTTAACAAAAAACAGCTTTCCATCTCTTAAAATGTTTTCTCGTAATTTATCATTGATTTTCTCAAAGTGAACGATGTCTATTTTGTAGAGTATCGGTAACTCGTTTATCTCATATCTTAAATCTCTAAACTCTTCATCACTCATCTCTAAAGAGTAGACACAAATATCTATGTCACTTTTTTCACCACAATCACCTCTGGCGCGTGAACCAAAGATGACGACCTTATCTATAAAACTGTAGTGTGCAAAAAAATCTTGTAGCTCTTTTACTACATCTGATGGTAATTGATACATCATAATTTCTGTATCAGCACACTTATAATGTCATGAAACTCTCTTAACTTTAAAGCATATTTAAAGATGTCATTGAGTAAAGCGACTGCTATCTCTTCGCTATATTCATGTGTTGTTAGGTTTCTGTCATCAATCATCGTAAACCAAATCTTATCGTCAATCAAATCAAATTCAAACGCTTTTTTTAAAACCAGTTTTTGACCGTTTATTCGTTTATCTACAAATTCAATATAATGAGACATTAATTTTCGAGAGACTTCTATCGTGTACTCAAATCTTTTAATAGCGCTGTCTCTGTAAATAATATAATCTTCATCTTCTCTTGGCTTGTATTTTATTTTTTGAAGTATATCTTCAAGTGACAACAATGCTTTTTCATTGTTTTTTAAATTTTGAATGAGTTTATCTTTCATGTACCATTCCTTTTAACTCTTTGAGCCCTTTTAAAATTTTCAAACCTAGCTTTTTATAAAGATGAGGTTAGTTCGTTTGTTATCATTAACGCTCTTTAAATTCATTTAAGTTATTCTTTAAATTTTACCTTTATCTAAATTAACAAGCGATTAATAGAAATATATTTATGTCTTGCACACATGTTAAGTGGTTTGTTTTCATAGGGACATTATA
>CALDOC010000361.1 GCA_937914675.1 uncultured Sulfurimonas sp. | reverse complement strand
CAAATTCCAAAATAATTAAAGAGCTATATAAGCTTAGACCACCTTTTAACATAACGACTCTCTCTTTGGAGGCGGCAAGCGTCGCAGTTAAAGACGTAGCCTTTGTAAATGAGTGTATCGCTCTCTCTTTTGAAGAGATGAAACGCTATGAAATTTTTGCAAAAGAAAAAAATATAGATATAATTAACAGTTATACAAATTTTATTACGTTGTCTTTAAATGATAATCAAAGTTCAACTGAGATAGCCAACTCTTTACTTAAACAAGGAATGATTGTTAGAGATTTAAGTGGGTACGGTATGAACTCAATTCGCATAACAATAGGGACAAGTAGTCAAAATAGTCGTTTTTTTGAATTAATGAATGATTTAATATAAAATGAGAAATTAATGGATTTTAAGGTACTATTTTCACAATTAATTGTTTTATACAATAAACTGACGAAACAGCAAAAAATTATTATTGCTGTCGCCATAGTTGGAATAGTGTCATTTCTTATTTTTTTAGTTGTGTATAGTTCTAGTAAAAATGAATCAAATCAATATGAGATACTTTTTGATTCTTTAAGTTCTGAAGACGCGGCAAAAGTTGTCGCCCAACTTGAAAAAGATAACGTCAAGTACAAGCTAGAAGCTAACAACGTAATCAAAGTTCCTAAGAACGTGGTGTATAAACAGAGAATATCAATAGCCGCGTTGGGAATTCCAAAGAATAGTGGGGTTGGCTTTGAGTTATTTGATAAGCAAGAGTTTGGTGCTACGAGTTTTGACCAAAAAATAAAACATCTTCGCGCGTTAGAGGGTGAACTCTCCCGCACAATAAACGCTCTCTCTCCAATAGAAAGTGCCTCTGTTAGTTTAGCTTTACCTAAAGAGACTCTTTTCGTCTCTAAGCAAGTTGACCCTACGGCGTCAATCATGGTAACTCTCGTCGAGGGTAGACATTTATCTTCTAAGCAGATAAGAGGCATTAAAAACCTTGTCGCGGCTGCCGTTCCAAACATGACTTCAAACAACGTGATGCTGATTGATAGCAATGGCGAAACGCTAGGCGATGAAGACGAGATGGCTCAAATGAGCGAGTTGTCAACCGTGCAGCAAAATTTTAAGACTAAAGAAGAGAAAAAAAAAGAGAGAAAAATCCTTGACGTCATATCCCCATTTGTAGGCGGAAAAAACAAAGTTGTCGCTCAAGTTACCATTGAATATGATTTTTCAATTCAAAATTCAACATCGGAGAGTTATGATCCTGAAAACG
>CALDOC010000360.1 GCA_937914675.1 uncultured Sulfurimonas sp. | reverse complement strand
GGAAAGGTTGTGTAGGGTAACCTACCGAGAGTTCGAATCTCTCCGAAACCACCATTTCTCAAATTATCAGACAAAACCATTAGAACCCTCTTCAAAAATCAAACCTTATTCAAATAAAGAACCATGTTTCCCGTAGAATTGTAATAAATGCCAAGCGAATTTCTTCGTGAGATGAAAACGCCCCGGCCGTTGAAGGCTTGTGAATTTCTAAAGATTTCGCTTAAAATTTGCGTGTCGAAGCCCTCCCCTTCGTCGATGATCTTCGTCACTACGTAGGTGGAGGACAAATGGGTAATTTTATTTATTTGGACGGTGATTTTTTTGGAGCAGAGCGCTTGCTCTCGCGTCAACAAGTCATAATATAGATCTTCTTCTAGGAGTTTATGCTTTCGAGCGGAATCGATTTTGAGATTTCCATGTTCAAAGGCGTTCATGAAGAGTTCATTAAAAACGAGACCGGCCGCGTATTTTTCATCTTCACTGGAACAAAGGGCGTCAAATTTTTTGGCGAACCACTCGTTGGCCCTGTCTATCTCGTCAAACGAAGTTTCAAAGATTTCACTCGCAACGCTCGTCTGGGCGTTAAAATTCAGTTTATTGATAAACGCCAAGGTCAAGTCGTCTTCTTGAGTCGTCATTTTTGCGAAGATGTTGTCTACGAGCTCTTTTCTCGTAAAAGAGTTTTTAAAATCTTCCTCTATGAACTCCGCGTACGTTTTGCCATCTTGGAGAGTGCCGTTTTCAACGACGCCGTCGCTGTAAAAAAGAAACTTGTCAATGTCGCTAACGTCGTATCTAGATACTTTAAAATCGGTTTGATACTTGCTCATGGGAGGGTTGTTGGATTTTAAACGAATTATTTCGTTTTTCGCGTTTTGCATAAAGAGCGCGGGCATCGCGAATTTAGCGTAGCTGATCGTATTGATTTCGTCGTCGATAAGGATATAGTCGATCGCCAAAGCCTCCTCTTCTAGGAGAGTGCTTTTGATGTAGTTCATGGTTTCAAAAACTAAAAGATAGAGATCGAAGTGGTCATGTTGAATCATCTTGTCTATGATGTGATTTACGAAAGACGTCATTATCATGGCGGTGAGAGAGGCGGATAAGCCCTTGCCCATTCCATCGACGAGGAGATAAAACGTTCTGAAGCCATCCACTTTTCTGGCGGAGTAGGCGTCGCCGCTCAAAACGTCCAAAGGATGATATAAAAAATCAGTCAGTGAAACGGACTCCTCCGTGACCGACGTCATTTGATAGTAAAAATCATTTCTTAAAATGGTCAACTCTTTGGCCAATCCCAATTTTTCTTGATAGGAATTGTACTTTTGAGCCTCTTCAAAGAGTGATATTCTTCTTTTGTCTTCTTTGCTCAACATTATATTTTAAATTTGTTCAGTTCGTCATGGAGTCTTTGCGCGTCATGAGAGAGAGCCTTGACCGACTTTTCCACGTCATGTCTAAGAGTCGCGTTTTTAGAGGATATTTGAATGATTTCGCTCATGATCGCCATCAAGGATTTTGTTTTAGTCGCTATATAGACGCTCTGATGCATGACGTCGGTAGACTTGTCATTTGTAATTATAATGTTGTTTTTTGTTTCGCTTGAGGAGTTGATAAGTTTTTGCGCCGAGTCGGTTATGCCTGTCATGTTCTCAGAGGTTCTGCGAGTCTCCTCCGCTATCTCTCCGACGTTTTGGGTGATGAGATTTACGTTCGCGCTAATTTCGCTGAGGCTTTTTTGCGTGCGCTCCGCGAGTTTTCGCACTTCGTCGGCGACGACCGCGAAACCGCGACCATGTTCGCCCGCGCGAGCGGCTTCTATGGCGGCGTTGAGCGCGAGCAGATTTGTTTGATCGGCGATGTCGGATATAATCGCCAAAACGTCCTTGATGTTTTTGGCTTGTTCGGTCAATGACGCGACTTTGTGGACGAGTTCTTGTTGTTCAAGGTTTCCGGCTTCTATCGACTGAATCACGAAGTCAAGTTGCTTGATGAAATCGTCTAAAAAAGTGGAAGTGACGAGAAGGTCTTGAGTCACGCTGATCGAGGACTCCTCAACCATGTCCAGTTTTTGGCCAATGTCCGTGACGAGCTCATTGATGGCCACGATCTTTTTCTCCTCTTCTTTCGAGGTGGAAGTTAGGCTTTGCACCACGACGTTCAACTTGTCGCTCTCTTTGGACGTTCTCATCGCCACGTCTTGGGTGTTGTATACCGTACTTTTAAACGCGACTATCATGACGTGAAGCGCTTTTGAGATTTGAGATATTTCATCCTTGCCCTCAACGATTACGCTGCATGAGAGGTCAAGAGATTTTGACACGCACTCTATCTTTTCCAAACTGCTTTTGACGCTTTTGTTGACCGCTCGACTAATGGTCAAAATGACGCTAAAGATTAAAATGGCGAAGGTCACGTAGCTAAAGAGGATTATAAAGATGTTTGTTTTGGAGTCAGACTCTATTCGCGCCAAAAGCAAATCATTCTGTTTCGCCAACTCGTCATCTATGGATTTCAAAAGATTGATTTTTTTTGTGATTGTTTGAAACCAAAAGACGCTGTCGATTCCAAACCCGCCCTGAGCCGACTTGGAAATGGCGATATTTCTCATGTCGTCCACTTCCTTGACGATGGGTGAATTGATGGTGTTCACGTAAAGATTTTTAGAGTCATCGCTAGCCATGCTCCAAAATGAGTCGAGGTAAGAGTTTTGTTCAGCTATGAGCGTGATGAGTTTTTCAAACATGCCGGCGCCAAACTTGTCGGCGGCAAACGTCCCGCTAAGAACGGCTCTCTCTATTCCCGCCCTCTCTTTAGATTTTAAAAAGTTCGAGTAGGCGTTCAAAGATTTTACGAGTTCTGGCTCGCTTGCCAATTTGGCGGTCAAAGAGACGACGTTCAAAATCTTTTTATTCATCTTCGTGTAGTAGATGACTTCATCCTTTACGCTCACGCTCAAGGAGTCGACTTTGGATCGCATGGCGTTGATTTGACTCATCTCTTCGTCAAACGCGCTGATTTCATCTCGCAACTCGTTGGAAAAAGTGGATAAGGCCAACGTTCTCACGTAGGCGCTCAGCTCACTGTTTTTCTCGTCGGTCAGAACTCTTTGTTTTGGCAATATCTCTACGAATTTTTTGCCTTTAGAGCCAATGTATCCGGCGCTCGCCCCTCTCTCTTTTTGCGTCTCATGTATCAACTGACTCAACTTTTGAGACAAGACGTTCAAGGCTTGAGCTTGCGTGATGAGCGTTTGTTCAGAGAGGGCTTTGCTAATGGTGAGCGTGATTATGACGAGGGCGAATGAAACCACTATCAGCAGGATAAGGTTGAGTTTATTTTTAATGCTCATGAAGTTACGCTCTCGTCACGTTAAACAAACTGCCAAGGTTTAAATCTTCCAACAGTTCCAAGAGTTTCGAGTTTGAAGCCCTTAAAGTGATTTTAATCTTATCTTTTAAGATAAGTTTATTGAAGTAACCTATGACCGATGACGTGATCGAGATGGAGTCGACGACGTCGATCACGACGCTTTTGTAAGAGGACGTCAAAGCGTCGACGTTGGTTTTTATCTCTTGAAAATCACCAATGGTTTTTATATTTCCCGTGATTGTCACAATATTTGAAGCGATTGAGATGTCCATGAAAAGTCCTTTAGATTAGCTATTATGGAAGTAGTTTAGCATAAGTCATCTGATGTTTTTAACGTTTTGAATCCATTCCTTCATCTTTTTTTCATAACCGATACTTTTCAACTCAACGAATTTTAGGGGCTTGGACAAATAATTTTGTTTTACGTATCCACCATAATCGTGAGGGTATAAATATCCCTGAGCGTTTGGTTTTATGGCGCTTGGAATTTCCAGCGAATTGCCATTTTTTACGTACTCCAACGCGGCGTTTATCGCCAAATACGCGGAGTTGGATTTTGGAGAGGCGCAGAGGTAGATGACGGCTTGAGCGAGAATGATTCTGGCTTCTGGAAAACCTATCTTGCTAACGCTTGTAAGCGTGGACGTAGTTAGCGTTAGCGCTTGGGGGTTCGCGTTTCCGACGTCTTCACTTGCGAGTATGACAAGTCTTCGCGCGATAAAGTCGGCGCTCTCTCCTCCTTCGATGAGGCGGGCCAAATAATAGATGGCGGCGTTTTCGTCGCTTCCACGGATGGACTTGATGAGCGCCGACGCCAAATCATAATGAACTCCCGCTTCACTGCTTCCAGCTTGCAGCGCGTTTGGCCGCAATGATTTGAGTAAATTTATGCTTATGGTTTTGTTTACGTTTGAAGCGAACTCTAAAAGTTTCAACATAGCTCTCGCGTCGCCGCCACTGCTCATGACTAAATAATTTTTCGTCTCTTCATCCATCTCTAAAGTCTCTAAAACAAGAGCTTTTGTTAGTAACGTTGTTAGTGACGCGTTTGTTATGTGTTTTAATTCAAAAAGCATGGAACGCGAGCGAATGGCCGACGTGAGGGAGAAGAAAGGGTTTTCGGTCGAAGCGCCAATAATCAAAACGCCGTTGTTCTCCATGACGGGAAGCAAAACCTCTTGCTGATTTTTTGCGAGTCTGTGCGCTTCGTCTATGAAAATCAGAGGTTTTTGCAGGGCGTTTTTATACTGTTCAAATATTTTGCGAAGTTGTTCTATCTTTAACGAAGTGGCGTTAAACTCGTAAAACGGCAACTCCATCGTTTTTGCGACGATTCTAGCGATGGAAGTTTTTCCCGTGCCCGCGGGACCATAAAAAAAGCTATGCCCAAGAGCGAACTTTTCGCATAAAACGCGAAGAGGCGCGTTTTGCGCGCTGAGATGCTCTTGTCCCACGACGTCGTCAAACGTTGCCGGACGAAGAAGATTTGTAAAATCGGACAATTATTTCTTGCCTTTGCCTCTGTTGTCGTTGCCTCTGTTGTCGTTGCCTCGAGGGCTCTTGGCGACGCTCTTGCCTTTAGTTTTGTAATCGCTCTTAGGCTTGTCGTCGTTAGCTTTGGTTCTCTTGTTGTAATCGCCGCTCTTGTCTTTGTAGTAACCTTTTTCGCGAGCCAGTTTTTCATCGGCTTTTAAAAACGTGAATAGAGCCGAGTACTCGCTACGAGTTAAAAATCTACTCTTTCCCGTTGGCAGGTTGTTCAACTCTATCTCTGCGAAACTCACGCGTTTGAGGTCAGCCACTTCAGCGCCGAAATGCGCGAAAAATCTTCTAATCTCACGGTTTTGCCCCTCGGCAATCGCTATCTTTAAAACAGAGTAGTTGTGCTCGCTTTTTTGAATTTTATACCCGATGAAAGGCGCGAAAGTCATACTCGTTACGTTCGAGTGCGAATGTCCTCCAGCGGTCGCGTCTGAGAGTTCAAGACCGCTGAGCATGGCCTCTTCCATCTCTGGCGTGATTTCGCCTTTGATTTTTACCTTGTAAATTCTCTCCAAACCGGAGTTCATAAGCGCGGTTGCGACTTTTGACGCGTCCGTAAGGAGTAAAACGCCCTCGGTGGCGTAATCCAATCGTCCAATTGGAATGTAGTGCTTGTATTTGCTTTCAAGTCCATCATATATGGTTCTTCGTCCACGAGGGTCGGTTTTTGTGACTAGTTCACCCTTTGGCTTGTTGTAAACTAGGACGGTGTACTTGTCTCTTGGCGTGACTTGTTTGCCACTTACGTAAACAATGGCCTCTTTTTCATCAACTTGCGTCGCTGGGTTGTCTTGGATTTCGCCATTTACTCTTACGTAACCGTCTTGAATCACTTTGTCGGCTTCGCGACGTGAATAACTCGAGTGATGCGCGATGTATTTATTTAATCTCATCATGTTAGGATATACCTTTTTCTATCAAAGTGTGAATGTGTAAAACGCCTTTGATTTTTTTATTTTTGTCTGTAATTACAAGCAGCTGAATTTTTTTGCGTTCTATCAAAACAAGCGCTTCGCTCGCCAACATCTCTTCGTCTTCCAAAGTCATGGGATTGAGCGTCGCGTATTTGACGACGTCGTCTTCAAGCGAAAAATCATCCTCTAAAAGGGCTCGTCGAATGTCGCCGTCGCTCATGAGACCCAAAAGCGTCTCTTGTTCGTCCACTATCAAAACGGTTCCTAAACGACCCTCGCTAATCTTAACGATGGCGTCTTTTAGTTTTGCCGTTTTAGAGATGATGGGCAAATTTTTGGTTTGCATAAGATTTGAGACTTTAACAAAAAGTTGTTTGCCCAAAGCTCCACCTGGATGAAAAGAGGCGAAATCGCTTTTTTGAAAGTTTCTAGCCTTCATGAGACAGACCGCGAGAGCGTCGCCCAAAGCCAAAGTCAAAGTGGTGGAACTCGTGGGCGCGATGTCAAGAGGACAAGCTTCTTTTTTGACGTCAACTTTTATGACCAAGTCGCTATAGCGACCAAGAGTCGAGTTGAGATTTTTCGTCATCCCGATAAGTGGCACGTTAAAACGCTTCACATGAGGTAAAATCGCTCCCAACTCTTCACTCTCTCCAGAGTAACTAATGGCGATAACGACGTCCTCTTTGCTAATCATCCCCAAGTCGCCATGAAGCGCTTCGGTGGGATGAAGAAAAAAGCTAGGAGTGCCTGTAGAAGCAAAAGTTGCCGCCATTTTAGCTCCAATCAGTCCACTTTTACCAACGCCAGTCACAATGAGTTTACCCTTACATGAGAGTATAACGTCTACCGATTTATCAAAAACGTCATCAATGCCTTTGGCTGCGTCAAACAGCGTTTGCGCTTCTATATTGAGTGTTTCTTGTGCAATTGCTTTGTAATTCATAAGAGAGATTATAGCGTTTTACTCTTCAAGTGACGCCAACTTTATTTGGAAATCATATATGGATTAAGGGTATGGTAAAGGACAAAACCCCAGAGCGAGATAGTTTGATAAAAGAGAAAAATTAGCTAGTAAAAAACATTGAGGAAAGAAATAGTAGAGTCTTTCAGGTATAGGGTTCACCTCTTTTCTTTCTCTTTGTTTGATTTTGTAAAGCAACGGGGTCAGCACTATTTAGGGAATAAAACTTATTTTTTTCTTAGGCTATTGGTGATGAAATTCAATCAATGTTGAGTATTGTTTCAGTTTGAAATATTGACAAGATGAATTAATCTGAATATAATAGTATAATAATTGTTCAAAGGGTGTATTATGAAAACAGTAACTATGAGAGTAGATGATTCTATCTATGACATGATTAAACTCGCAGCTGAAGGTCAAAAAAGAAACCTTTCAAACTTTATAGAATTTGCAACAATACAATATTTAACATCATCACAATTTGTAGAAAATGAAGAGATGACAGAGATTATGAATGATAAAGAACTTGTTCAAAATTTAATGAATGGTTTAGATGATTTCAAAAATGGTGATTACACCATTGTCTAAGTACCAAATTGCTGAAACTAAAACTTTTGAAAAGGTTAAAAAGAAAATAGATAGAAAGCTATATTCAAAAATTGAAAATTTTGTTTACCCTCAACTTAGAGAAAACCCTTTTTACGGAACTAATATTAAAAAACTAAAAGATAAGCTTGAGGGCTATTATAGATATAGAATGGGAAACTATAGACTCTTTTATCTTATCAAAGATGACAAGCTTATCGTAGCAGTTATTGATTTCAGACATAGGCAACAGGCTTACGATTAACACAGAACAAGTATCGGAGACGCCAACCTTATTTAGAAGCCATATGGGGCTTAATCGTATAGTAAAGAACAAAGCTCCACAGTACGATAGTTGAAGACCAGGCGATTATTCCCGCCTCTTCATGCATATGTATCATCTCTTTCACGCTAACGTCTTTAAGCATGTAATCAAGTCCAAATCCAAAAAGAATCGAACCTATTATGATGGTTCCAAGATAGACGTAAAGCGTTTTAACGCCTAACATCTTTTTTACAACCCCTATCGTGACGGTATTTGTAGCGGGTCCCGCGGTCAAAAACACAAAAGCGGCTCCAGGAGAAACGCCAGCCAACATGAGCCCCGCCGCTATGGGCAAAGACGCCGTCGCGCAGACGTACATTGGAATGGCTATGGCTATGGCGATTAGATAGGACAACCAACTATGCGTTATGAGAATTTCACTTAGGTTTTGAGGTACGAAAGAGGTGATGATAGACCCAAGAAGCAAACCTATTAAAAGAGGAGAAGCGATGTCCTTTAGCAGCGTTCCAAAGGAGTAGACTAAAGCTCTTTTGAGTGAAAATTTTTTGCGAACTATTTGAGCTGCCGGTTTTTTTTGCAAAGGAGACGCCGCAAAATTGAAACCAGTTGATTGTTTAGAGCTTGGAGCCATGCTAAACGTAGGTTTTGGTTTTTCCCCTTTTTCGCCATAAAAGTTTGCGAGAACTCCGGCAATCATGGAGATGACCATGGAAGTGACAACTCTATAAATCGTAAACGCCCAACCAAACATTCCATAGGTGGCGAGTATGGAATCAACCCCAGTTATAGGAGTGGAGATAAGAAAAGCAAGGGTGGAACCGTTACTTGCCCCACTCTTTTTGATGCTTGTGGCCAGAGGCACCACCCCGCATGAACAAACCGGAAGCGGCACTCCAAAGAGGGTCGCCTTTACGACCGAGAGTATGGAACTCTTGCCCAAATGTTTCGTGACTAAGGTGTCAGGCACTATCTCATGCAAGACTCCGGCAAAAAGCAAACCAAACAAAATGTAAGGCGCCATGGCGTTGCTCAAATCCACTAGGGCGTTTAAAAATAACATTGCGTATTGCATCGCTTATCCTTTTATTCTCTTAATCATACTATTCCACTCTTCAAAATATGTTGAAATTTCAACTAATGCAATTACGCTTACAATATCTTCAAAATTAAAATAGTTTTGACTTTTGTCTCCTAATCTAAAATCACCATTTTGCAACGCCAATCCAATATCTTTTTTTTTCACTTGTTTTATCAGTTTATTGAAACATTCACTCCATAAGGCAATGGCTTCCAATACCGTGGTTTTACCACTATTATTAATACCTGTAAAAATATTCATTTCATTGTTAAACGTAAAACTTTCTTTTTTAAAAACTTTGAAGTTTGTTATGTTTAATCTGTCAATTATCATTTAAAATCCTCGTATAATCTCTTTTATTTCTGATTTGAAGCAAAAGATATAAGAACGCTAAGTATACAACAATCATTAAAACATGGACTAAAGATATAAAGAACAATTGGGAGCCTCAAGTCGTGAAGATACAATAACTAAAACAAAAATAAAAAACTTCTTTATGGCGGCGGTTTCGGGGTGGGACTTGGCATAGTCGAAGGCGTTGTAAAAGAGTATGGGTTCACATTGGAGATTGAGCCTCGAGAGGATGAGGGTACGAAGGTTTTGATTTACGTTAAAGGTTGCGACAAAACGAACAGTCGTTTTGTCGCAAAATGATTTAAAAAATTGCGGTTACCACTTTGGTGACGACAAATCCGCCGACGACCAGCCAAACGAACATGCTTCCCGCCGTGTAGATTGGAGCGAGTCCCAAACCTCTAAATTTGGCGAAGATAGTTCCCATTCCCAGAGCCGTCATAGCCATCGTCAGCAAGAAAGTGTCAATCTCGTTTATGACGTCGACTATGTTTTGAGGCACCAACTGCAAAGAGTTGAAGCCTGCCATTCCTATGAAGTAAACGGCGAACCAAGGGATGACAAGTTTCACTCCATCGCTGACGCCGCCGCTTTTTTTCGCTTGCATGGAGAGATAAATTCCCAAAACGATTAGAAGCGGAGCTATCATGATGACTCGCGTCATTTTTACGATAACCGCGGAGTTCGCCATGTCGACGGGAGCGCCGGCTACGGAAGCCGGAACGGCCACGACTTGCGCCACTTCATGGATGGTTCCACCAACGTAGATGCCAAACTGTTCGGGCGTCATGTGCAAAAATCCAGTCGCCGGTTCAATGATGGACGCGTAAAGAACGGGATACAAAAACATTGAAATCGTTCCAAAAAGCACGACCATGGAAACGGCGACCGCCGTTTTGTGACCCTCCGCCTTTAAAACCGGTTCAGTGGCCAAAACCGCCGCCGCACCGCAAACCGAAGCTCCAGAAGCCGTTAGCATCGAAGTGTCCCTGTCCATTTTAAAGATTTTCATCCCCAAGTACGTTCCAAGGATGAAAGTCGTGCTCAGCATGATGAGAGAGACCATGAAACCGCTCATTCCAACGTCCATAATCTGTTGAAAAGTTATGCGAAAACCGTAAAAAACGATGGCGAAACGAAGTATCTTTTTGCCTGAAAAAGTGATGCCCGTTCCCCACTCGCTTGGAAAATGGTTGTGTAGAGTGTTTGCGTAAAAGATACCCATAACGATACCGATGACAAGAGGAGAAATGCCAAGATTTTTTACGAATGATATATCCGCGACCATGGTCGCAGCCGCCGCAAAAATGGCGACAAAAAGGATGCCAGAGATGGTTCCTTTGATGTTTTGAGCTGAAAAAGCCATAAATTACCTTTAAATTGATTTTAATTATAAAGGGTCATTATAGCAAAGTATTAATTTACTTCCACTTTTAAGTCAAGTTTAACCAAGGACTCTTCTGGATTGTTTACTTTAATCGTCTCTTTGTTGAAGAATCTACTTTTGTCTATGTTTTTCTCTTCGTTCAAATAAGAGATAATCGCGTCTACTCTTTTTGTGGCTAAAGCTTCCAATTCGGCTACTGACACGTCTTGAATCGCGCTACACAATTCAATCAAAGAGTTTAAATAGGCTCTCTCGTACGTGTCGTCTTTATGCTCTTCTTTTAATTTAGTTTGCAAGAGTTCTAGCTGGTTGTCGGCTTTAATATCTTTATATATGGACTCCAGCGTCTCTACCGTCATGGCGTTTTCATGGATTGTTTCATTTTTACTCCCGCTTTTTTCACTCACCATTGCAGCCAATTTTTGACGTTGAAGCGCTTTTTTGTCACTACTTAAGTCATAAGTGGGAACAAGGCCTAAGTTGATTTTAGGTCTTTTTGTCATCATCTTTGCGATGTTGTCGAGTTTTTCCCTTTCAGTGGGGAGTATCGTCGCGCTAGCGAATTCAAACTCCGCAAACTCCAACTCCGCGCCGTCAAGTCCCATCATGGAGCCCAAAAATCTAAAAGGAGAAGTAACGGCTTTCGTGATTAGATTGCCCAAAGTTTTCCAAACTAACGCGCCATATTTAAAGTCAGGTTTGTCTAAATCTCCCTCTACTGGCATGTTCATATCGATGATCCCATCGCTGTCCTCTAAAAGCGCAATCACGAAACCTAGAGGCAAGACCGTGACGTTTTCATCTTCCACTTCTTTGCCAAGTTTGATTTTTTTGATGATCACGCTGTTTTTACCAAGGAGTTGAGACTTTTGGATTTTGTAGCCCAAATCAAGATAGAGCTTACCTGAGTCTATCTCATGCCCCGCGAAAGACGCGCTGTATCCACTCATAGAGCTCAGTTCAAGATTTTTAAAGTTGAAGTCCAAATCCGTGTACTCTTTTGGATTTGAACTGTCTACGCTCCCTTTTAATTTAGTCGAACCGTATTCATCCACCACTCCGCTTATGTCTACGTAGCTTGTTTCGTCAGGGGAGTTCGAGATGGAGTAAATAACGCCGTTTAAGTCATGTATGTTAGTTTTAAACTTCAAAGGAATTGAATAGTCCGCAAACTTAGCGTTTCCGGCGGCGACGTTCACTTTTAAAATTTTTACAGGGAACGAGGGGCCTTTGCTCGCATCATTTAAAGTCGCTACCGTCGCGTTCTCGTCTGATTGCTTGGCGTTGGACGGTTTAACGAGTTTTGAGAAGTTCATCTCTTTGTTTTTGTCAATCATCGCGTCTACGTAAAACGAGTTTAAATCCAACTCGTCCACGTAAAGTCTGTTTGGAAAGAGTTCAAACGTGAATGATTTTAGATTTAAGCTGTTGAGCGACATCAGCGAGCTATCGTCTCTACTGTCGTTAACGAAAAAATCTTTCAAATTCATGCGACCATTTACTTTTAAATCCGGACTATTTTTGGAAACGGAGTAGGACGTTTTGGATTGAAGAGAGAGTTTTCCATCGTCGACGCTAAGAAACGCTTTTTCTTGTACGTAAGGAGTAAACTCCCTGAGGCTAATCTCTTTGAGCTCAAACGTACCCTCTTGTTTTAAAGGATTGTGGCTTAGTTTACCAGCTGATTTGATGTAACCTTTAGAGTTTAAACGAGTGGAAAAATCGTACTTTAGCCAGCTATATTCCTTTAAGTTTATGTCATAAGCGTCCAGCTGCGTCTTATCGAGCTTAGTTCTAACGCTTGGAGTTAGGGCTTTATCGTTAAAATCCACCGTTGCGTCGTTCAAAGCGAAATGATTTAAGCTCACCTCAAAAGGCTTGCTTTGCTCCTCTGTCGCTTCTTGCTTTTTCTGCGTTAGCGCTTTTGGAACGACTAAATTGTTGAGATTTATGCTTCCATCCTTGTATCTCGCGCTGTTTAGAAGAAGTCCATTGAGTGAAGTTTTTTGTATATTGAGAGATTTTTTAAGAGTGTCAAGCGCAATTCCTTCTACTTTAAAGCTCTTAAAGTGAAGCAGACTTTCATTATCGCTATTTTTGTTCAGGGAAAAATTATAGACGTTAAAATCGGTATCATACACTACTAAGCCCATAGTGTCGTTAAAGTCCTTTATCTCGACATGAGAGTCAAACCCAACTATGGCGCTTTTTAACGCGAGGTCGTAAACTTCCAACTCTTCTTTTGCCGCCTTGTCGACGTATGGTCTATAACGCGCCAAGTCAAATCCGCTGCATGACATGTCCGCGTTGGCTTTTAAAACGTTATGAATAACGTCGCCATGAGCCTTACATTTAAAGGCGTCGTTGAGTAACAGATTTATTTGATAGCTAAAAGGCTCTTTTCCCTCCAGAGTTACGCGTTGCGCGTAAACGTTAAGCTCATTTAGGGCGCTTGTAACTTTTGGACGTACAAAACTATCTTCAAAGTCAAGCGATATTTTTTCTAACGCCACGGCGTCTACGACTACGTTCCAAGCCTGCTTCTCGCTCTTAGGCTCTTGCTCTTTTAAATCTTGAGCGCCCTCTTTTTGTTTTACTTTTGCGTACTCCATCCAGTCTATGTTTCCGCTTTTGTCGCGCTTGGCTTTTACGTTAAACGCCTCCAATCCTATCTTATCGACATGAACGTCTTGATGAAAAGGTTTTATGGTCGCGTTTCTAACGTAAAAAGATTTTAAATTTAACACGTCGTCGCTTTTGTTCTTTGGTATAACCCTAAGTTTGTCCAATGACAAATTCACGTTCTCTATGGTCGTGGCGTTTAAATCGTCAAGATTTAGATGATAAGTGGCGTGACAAGAGATCTTGCCATCCGCGACTTCCAAATTGAGCCGCTCTTTCATGTATTTCCATGTCGAGTATAGTTTACTCGCTTCAAAATCGAAGCTGCCGTTAACTTCTAGCGGTTTAAAACCAACGACTTTTGTTTTAAAGTCGACAAATCCGCCATCTCCAAGAGTTGAGTAAAATCTCAGGTTCGCGTCGCTTGAGTTAAAATCGTTCGTATCGACGTTTTGCAAATTAAATCCCAGTTCGTCAAAGGAGAAACTAAAATCTTCTTTAAGAGTAAAGTCCTCATAAGAGACTCCACCGCGCTCTATCGCGATATTGTCTATGATTATCCGAGGCGGTTTCATGTTCGAGTCCGACTTCTCTTCCTTGGTTCGCTCTTGCGGTTTTAGAATATTCAAGAGATTAATTGTTTGGTCTTTGTTATAAACGAGAGATATTTTTGGCTCTGTAATTATGAAATCTTTAACGTGCAAGGCGGAGTTCAAAAGCGAGTAGAGTTCAATGTCTAGCAAGAGCGACTTAAATGCCACTAGCGGCTTGCCTTCTAGCGAAGTGAGTTTCATATCGGATATTGTTAGTTTGAATAGAAATGGATTGAAATATACTCCATCTATGGTTAACTTGCTTTTTGTTAGGGATTGAACTTGTTCTATAAGTTGTTGTTTTAAGAGAAGGGGAAGCGCTATAAAGCCAAGTGTCGAGTAGAGAAGCAGAAGAGATAAAAGTACTTTTTTTAACAAAATAAACTCCAAAAAGGTATAAAACACCTTTGAAGTTTATCTCTATTTCCATTAAAGTTCTATTACTTTAGACCATCCAAAACGCTTTTCTTTGGAAAAACGAAAGTAGAGTGTCTTAGAACGGTTATGTCTTTATTCGCCTTGCCATCCTTGCCAATCGCGTAGGCTCGTATGGTGATTGGGATGATAGTGTCTTTTTGATCGTTATTTGACAATATCTCGGTTGTTCTCAACGTGACGATTTTTTTCTTTTTCACTCCAGGAACCGCGCTAAACGCTTGAAGAGGTTTTTCGATCAATATCTTCCCTTCCATTCCTTTTGGAGCGATAATGTCAAAGTAGAACTTCATCGTCTCGTTTTCAGTGTTTTGAAGCAAGAAAACGTAGGAGTTGTCCACTTGAACTTTTCCATCGGCAATTAGCTTAGTCGAGTACAAACGAGACTCTTTGTTGATATTTAAAAGCATATGCTCTTTTGTACCGCCCATGAAGCCTAAAATAATCGAAATCCCTATGAGAAGAGCCATATAAGCCAAAATTTTGGGACGAAAGTACTTTGTTTTACCTTTTCTCTCCACAATCTCATAATCGCTTGACCAAGTGACAAGAGAAGGTTTTCCTATTTTGCCCATAACGGTAGTACAAGCGTCAACGCACTCCAAACAGTTGATGCACTCTAATTGCATACCCTTGCGAATGTCAATGTGAGTAGGGCAAACGTCTACGCAAGATTCACATGTATTGCACTCGGCCGTTGGATTAACCACTTTTAAGTCTTTGTATTTTGTAAAAAGTTTATGGTGCTCTTCATCGTAAATCTCACCACCTCTATGAGTGTCGTAAAGCGCCATGATGGTGTGCTCGTCATACAAAACCGATTGAACGCGAGAGTAAGGACATACGTAAATACAAAAGTTTTCTTTAAGAAATACAATGTCATAGGTTAAAAATAGAGCGATCGCGATCATCGTGCCTATGAGAGTCCAATGGTTTTCATAATCCGCCAAATATACAAAAAAGTCTTCGGGAGGCACAAAAAACCACAAGAAATCGGCAGCGGCGACGAACGCGAGCGTAAACGCTATCATTACGGCGGCGGCGCTTTTTATCTTGTTTTCCATCTTCGTCATGTCGGGTTCTTTTTGCTTGTTCTTGATGCGTTTGCGAAGCTTTAAAATCTTAGTTTCGATTAAGTCGCGATAAACGACTCGAAAAAGCGTCTGTGGACAGACCCAACCACAAAAAACGCGACCACCCATAACCGTCATGCCAAAGATGCTTAAAAACATAAGCATAAGTAAAAATGGCATCAAATAAAGTTCTTGCATATCAAATTGGATAAACGCAAGATGTAGTTTTAGTTTGTCAAAACTTAAAAGGAAGAAATGGTTTCCTCCAACTTCTATCCATGGAAGCACCAAGGTGAATACGGTTGCTAGAGCAAACACCATATAACGCTTATATCTCCAAGGCATTGGTATTTTAATCCCTTTTTTAGTACTCGTATACGCGTCATTCGTTTGTTCATTTAAACAATCTAGTTGACTTGCCGTCAGTTCATTTGCCATTGTGTAACACTCCTATTTCTGGTTTGGGCAAGTGATGGTATTGATCACCTGTTCTTCTGCGTCGAGAGGCGCTTTTGGTAAAAGCGAACCAAACGCCACCTGCTTTAACTCTCTGGACTCAATATAATCTTTGAGCGAACTTCTACTTACGCCTAAAGTTCGCGCTATTTCGCTAACGCTTTTATTTTCTTTAATGTGAGTAAGTATCTCACCTATGTGTTTATCAAATTTTGAATTTGATTTACTCCCTTTCGGGCGTCCTATAACTCTTTTGGATTCATTCTCAAGAATTTGACGAAACTGATCGATTAAACCTAAAACAAGCATCACGTTACTCTGTCTTGTCATTATAACAGATTGTTTAATAAAATGAACGCTGAACTCATGCTTGAGCAGACAACTAAACATTTGAACCAAATCTTGTACGTTCGTACTTAAAACCCACACGTCATAAATTATAAGCGTAGATTTTGATTTTGATTGAAAGTAGTCCGTCACGTTAATTCGCTCATGAAGAAGTTTGTTTTGTGAGGTGTAATCTATAAATTCATCATCAATAGTAAGATTATTTGAGATTGCGTAAGAGTTAATATGCTGTAGTTGTTCACCAGCGGCGTCAAAATTCTTATCCGGTCGTATGTAGGCTAATGTCATTTAACGGTTAAACCTCTCTTAATATTGATTTTCACCGTCATTATAGCAACTATTGATGTTTAAAGTCAATAGTTATTATAATTATTTCGTCAAGAGTTACTTTACCACCCTATGGCTATCTGCGCCATGTAGCGTCTATCTGGAATATCTACGCTTCCTGTTCCAATCTGTTCTTGATAAGTCGCGGCAGTCATTTTAAATAGTAAAACGTCCATCTCAAGACCCGCCGTGTAAGCGCTTTGGTACATACCTCCGTTTAGAGTTAGCGCAAAATAACTAGTGTCGATCAAACCCATTCCAAGGCCCAAACGCAATCTTTTCATCGGGTCGGAATCTTTGTAGTCTGTGTAAGCTATGGCATTGGCATTACTGAAGTCGTAAACGCGTATAACGTTTTCATCTAGCAAATCCACGTAGTCCACGGCCAAGACCAACTTGTTCATAAAAGAGACGTCTGGCGTTATGGACATACCTAGATTAACGGTAGTTGGTTGCCCTCCATAATTGTCATCCATGCTCATAGACCCTAAGTTCAAGACGCTTAAACCAAACGCGGGGTGCCAGTAGTTGTCGTTAAATGGTTTGTAAGTAAGACCAATGTCCACTCCAAAACCCGATGAAGTTTTTTCATATTTGTTTTGAAGTTTCGTAAGCGCGTTGTCCGCTTGCAAATCCGCAATGTAAAGAGGTCCCTCGTAAGAATTTTGAGTGACGTATTTTAATCCCATTCCCACGTCCAGAGTCCCTATCTCCGTTTCGTACGGTACCGCGAAGCCTAAAACGACTCCACCGTAAACTCTTCCAGCGGCTTCAATCGGCGCGCCGTTGCCCGTGCCGTTGCCATGGACCGTAAAACTCGCGTCCGTTGCGGCTAAAATGCCAAAACTCCAAGCAAAGGCGTCGGAATTTTTTGAGATGGAAGAGTAGTTGTTGGCCGCAACGGTAAAAGCGTCACCTGAATATTTATTTATTACGTCCGTAATTTTTGCGGCGTCGTTACCAGCCGCGTCAATGTCATCAACAAACACTAAAGTTTTAGAGCTAAGCGACGCTCCCACGCTTAAAAGATCAACGACGAAACCATCCGTTTTTTTGATGTTCGTTAGACCAGCGGGATTTGAAAAAACTGAACTTGAATACGCCCCCACGGCGACGTTAGCTCCACCCATCCCCATAACGCGAGGATCTTTATATAGGTACGCTTGTTCGCCACCAAGTGCCATAAGTGAAGTGGTAGCGCCTAATAGCGCCACTGATATTACTCTTTTCATATTTTAGTCCTATTGGTTTTTATTGTCGAGATATTTGATAAGATCTTCTACCGTAATCGTTTTGTCAGCGTCATTTTGTCTACTGTTTGCAGCCAAGATGTCATCTCTAAACTCATTGATGTCTTGTTGAACGTCTTGTGACGCCGCCATGCTAACTGAATTTATACCTTCATTTAACGCCATGACTATCGTCTCCTCAGTCGTCATGTCTTTTTCGGTCGCGCTCTCATTGACGGGACATACATGATAGTCTGTATTGACTTTATAGTCCACTCTTGTCGTAAAGTCGTTTAACGTACAGAAGCCATTTGTAATGGCTGTGCTTTTTGGCGAAGCATATGTGATTAGGTTGTCAAATGATTCCGCGCCAACGGTAAACGTAACTTCATTGTATGTTTTGCCATTACTACTAAAAGTTATATTATTATCCCCACTAAGAGTACATTTTGGATATGAACTTCCATTGGCGTACTGCATGGCGCAAGTCGAAGCGGTAAGTTTATTGTCTGAACCACCTGTTCCTGCCGTCAAAATAGCGACATCGTTGGCTATATAACCAATGGCTACCGCAGTTTGTGACACTTTGGACAAACCAACGTACAAACAGATGTCCGACTCCGCTCCGGTGAGGATTGCATTGGAATCTAAACATTTATTTGCAACTACTTTTTGATACCAAGCAACCGCGGCGTCTAAATCATTTAAAGATCTTGAGTTGCTTTTTCTTTTAGAATCCTCTATATAAGTAGCAAAAGCGTCGCCATTAGCGGCGTCCGCGCTCGCTGCGACCGTACCAATGATGGAAGAGAGACTAAACCCCGCCTTGCCCATGTAGGCCGAAGCGAGAGAGAGATAATCTCCAGTCGTACTAGCGCGGCTTTCAAGTTTATCAATTACTCCGACAAAGTCGCCATTGTCCAACATTTGTTGAGTCGCCAACACCGCTTCACCTTCACCACTTTCCCCGCAACCGCTAAAAATCAGCGCTGATACAACCAATGAAGTTGTAAGTATTTTTTTTATCATAATTAACTCCTTTGAAATATTATAGCGCAAATTATTTTCATGCTTTCTCATAGCTCAAGCATAAAAAAAAGTGTATACTTTAATGTAACGTATATACACTTTTTTTCTCAAAATAATAAAATTAATATATGTTTAATATTAGTTGCGCAATACTTTCTTAATATAAAAAAAATAATATTTGGAGTTTTAAAATGTATATCGAACCTAATTTTACTCGTCCTTTGTTTTTTAAACGACAAAAAAAAGTTTTAATGTCGTTAACGGTTATTAGCTTTTTACTTTTAGGTTGCAGCGGGGGTGGGGGTGGTTCATCAAGCGATCCAGCCGTCATAACGCCTGTTGTGATTGAAGAACCAATCATAACAATTACGCCGCCAACGAACGTTGCGACGGGAGCTTATAATCTTGTTGTCGTAGACGATAATATCATTGGAGCCAAAGTGTCGGCGCCTGAGTGCGCCACCTTTGTCAAGAATGGCGGGGCTAGTTACACGCTCAAAGAGTGTATTTCGGCTCCTTCTCGCATCGAAGCCGTTGGCGGATTTATAGACGCAAACGGCGATGGAGTTCAAGGCGCCGATGAAGCCAATCAAGCGGCGCCACTCGTGCTTAAAGTTTCTCAAACAAACTTGACGGATGGATTTACCGTCACTCCACTTTCCACGTTAGCTTCTCAAGAAGCGAACCTTACGCTGCTTGCTCAAAAGCTTGGCGTTAGCGAAGCGGATTTATTTACTGACAACGCGAACAATAGAAATCTTCAAAGATCAATCAACGCCATGTTCATAGCCGCTAAAGAAGCGGGAATCGTTAAGTATGATACGTTTGTAAAAGATTTTAAAGATAGAATATTGGCGAGCGCCAATTCGGGAGTAACGGCGTTGGCGGACGCAAAAACATATATGAGCGCGAATCAAAGCGTATATACGGCTACTCATGGGATTGTTTTTGGAGGGTTTATCAGCGACACTTCAAGCATGAACCTAGCAGATGGCATGGCTGCGCTAGAAACTGCAAAAGGCGCGGTGGTATCAACTGGAAAGATACGACTTGGCGGATTTGTGTATGATGGAGTTATCGCAAAGGCGGTGATCAACATATATGATGGCGCAACGCTTTTAGCTTCCACGTCATCGGATGAAAATGGTAGATATTCCCTTGAGATAGCTGAAACGCTTTTAAATCAATCAAAAGTACTTAAACTTGAAGCTATTTTGGCTAAAACAAAACTCATCTCATACATCACGACGGACGAAATGAAAGAGGGACTCATTGGTCAAAAGCTCTCAAGCGGAACGGTGCAAGATTTGGTCATTTCAAACGTCACGACGGCAAAAGCGGTTCTTGTTCAAAAGACGGCTCCCGAAGCTCTGACAAACTCTAAAAAGATGACAGAAGCGAAAGCGAGAGTTGAAGTCACTTATACTCGTGAACTTGTCGTCATTGCGGCGGCCATCAAAGACGTCGTGGATAACAACAAAAGTATTACTCAAAGTGATACGCAAGCACTTGCGGAAGCGATAGTTGTCGTCGACGCTACGACAAAAGTCGTGACTACAAACGTAACGGCTGGAGGTAATACTATTGATGTCAATAGTACTACAATAGCTAACGTTACAAACGATCCACTTTTAAATTCTCAACTAACCGCTACAAAAGTTATTGATAAAGATAGTTTGAGAGCTATTTATGAGGGTAAAACTGTTTATGGTTTAGATTATTTTTCAGAGTTTATGGATAATAAATTCACGTATGGAAGTTCAACTCTCAATACAGACGCTTCTCATATATATCAAGGTTTTAAATTTGATGGAACAAATTGGATCGTATTTGAAGAGGGTAGAGATAATGGACTAAGTTGGTCAAGCGACGCGACAACGGTATATGTGTCATCCGACGCTTGGACGCCAACGAAAATCACCCTTGTTTCAACGGAGACTATAACTATTGACGGTACTCCTCTGGATATTTATATCACTCAACAGGAAGTTACAAGTGAACCAACCGCGGGGTTTTTTACAAATTTCGTAACAAACGCCAGTCATCAAGGCACAATCAACTTTTCAAGCATGAGTGACGCGGGTGATAAAAACATTACTGAAGTCTATGCTAATGGTAGTAGCAGCGTTTACACTCTAGACTCTAATGGTACTTATAGCGCCAATTATTATAATGGACAAAGATATAACTATAGAACAGAAGTGAAAGAGGGTAAAACTTACGTTATTTTTGACGATGGGCAAACGAATGATGGCTCTGGATCTATTTTTTACCTTGATTTTACAAATCAAAAAGTTTATAGAAAAGATTATCACAACATGGGCTTTAAAGAAGCTAATTATGAATATGGCGCCAAAGTGGTTGATGTTTGGAAAAACCTCACAAGCGCTCAAAAAGCGCAACTAGAGACTATGCTCCAAGACGCGTACTCGCAACAAAGCTTGTCCGCGACGAATACGCACTATCAAGTTGGTCAAAGAGTCTTTTATCAGTTTGTAAAATCATTGGACAACACAATGTCCATCGCTCAAAACACGACCCCTCCCGTTCAAAACACAACCCCTCCCGCAGTCGCAAGTGGCGGTTTTGTCGATGGTATGACTCTCTCAGGGCTTGAAATGAATGGACAAGGGCTTGTACTATACCAAACTACTTTATCAAGCAATATACTGACAAGCATGAAGCTGGAGCTGAACGCCTCCACTGGTGATTTTACTCAAATTGCAATGAACAATAACGACTTGGTATTGGATGCAAACGGGAATTGGATAACGGCTAATTACGCTTACGCGCTCTCAAACGGAGCCCTTACGCTAACAAGCAATAATGACGTATACGCAATTAATGGCGTTTTAGACCTCCAAAATCCATCGACTCCAGAAGAGTTGGCTTTGGCGGCAAAGATAAACAATCTTGTTCCAGGCGACGTAAACGTCACTTTCTCCGCCGGAGCCCTCGGATATGCTGTATACGTTAAAAATGCGTCAGGTAGCTACACCCTTTGGAACGCCATGCAGAACTGTAGTGATTGGAACAATACGACGCAAACATGTAACGTGACGCCAAGCTACTACCCTAATTTGGTCGTTTTTATGAATTCTAATAATTCTCCAAACAGAAGCTATGACGCAACTGGCGCTTTAACGCAGTTTTGGTTTCAAAGAGACGCTTCCGCCAATAATCAAAGTCAGTATAATCAATATCCAGCTATTGACGCGAACGGAAGCGTGATTGGCGCTTTAAGCATTGGCGTCAATGGAAAACTTGTAACGGTGGACCAGAACAATACTGAGGCTATTGTTGGAACTTGGGACGTGATTGACCTGCCTCATAACGCGGGACTTGCCATTGTCTTAATGCCGACAACTCTATCGGCGTTTGAATATCCCGGCAACAATTTTCTCGCCGTCGCAAATTCAATGGTTTATAGTGGTCAAGTTATTCTTCCTGGCGGAAACTTTCAAGATAATATGAATTTAAACTCAATTGCGGTGAATGACGTCAAAAAAGCGGTTAAGGATTACGTAGTCGCTCACCCAATCGTTAATCCTTAGGTAGGTTCATTGGCGGTAAAATGTCGGCTACCGTTAATGGTCAATGGCGTAACATTATATATGAAGGATGGTTATGAAAAAAATACTAATAACGGCTCTTTTACCACTTGCGATTTTTGCGAGCGAGAAGAGCTACGATGGTTACACTTACTTTAGCGTAGGTGTGGAAAACATAAAATACGTTGAAGACATAACGTTAAGCACTGGGGAAAAAGTTCATAGCGAAGCTAAAGCGACAAGTCCCGTGTACGTCAGTGGCTCACTTGTGAGAGTTGATGACTTGTTTGATTTTTCCATAGATTTGTCATCTACGCTTTTGCCAGCGGAGATAGATGAAACATGGCATATAGACGGCGCTCTAGCTCAAACGGATAAATTTGACGCCATGATTAACTCAATGCAGTTTTTAGGTCAATACAAGATAAACA
>CALDOC010000359.1 GCA_937914675.1 uncultured Sulfurimonas sp. | reverse complement strand
CGCATAATTCCATATTGTCTCTTTTAATTTAGGGTGTGAAATTATATCATAGACGTAAGAGAAGATTCTCGGGTCAAACCCGAGAATATTGCAAGTTTTTTATTTATTTACCATAGTGTTGATTTTTTCAACAATGCTTGGATCTTCAAGAGTTGAGATGTCTTGAGTGATTTCTTCGCCTTTCGCGATTGAACGAAGGATTCTTCTCATAATCTTTCCTGAACGAGTTTTAGGAAGTCCCGGAGCGAAAACCATATCGTCGCAAAGAGCGATGTTTCCTATCTCTCTTTTGATAATGTTGTTAATTGCTTTGACCTCTTCAACTTCATCGGCGACTCCATCGTCTGATTTCAGAACGACATAAGCGAAAATCCCCTCGCCTTTTAACTCATGAGGCTTCCCAACGACTGCGACTTCCGCCACGTTAGGATGCTTCTTGATAGCCGCTTCAACTTCGGCGGTTCCCATTCTGTGTCCAGATACGTTAATAACGTCGTCGGTGCGTCCAGTAATCGTAATGTATCCATCTTCGTCATAACGAGCGCCGTCGCCTGTAAAATAAACGGCTTTTCCATCTTTTGTAACGTCGCCATAGTATGATTTAACGTAACGTTCCTCATCTCCCCAAACTCCACGGATTTGAGCTGGCCATGGCCTAGTGATGCACATATAACCAGTTTCCCCTTCTTCTGCCAATTCGCCAGTGGCGGGATCTAAGATTTCCGCCATTATTCCAGGAAGAGGAAGAGTCGCGCATCCGGGCTTAATAGGAGTGGCTCCCGGAAGTGGAGACACTACATGTCCACCAGTCTCGGTTTGCCAGTAAGTATCGACGATTGCGCACTTAGAACCGCCTACTTCTTCATAGTACCATTTCCATGCTGGAGGATCGATTGGCTCGCCAACCGTTCCAAGAACTTTAAGAGACGACAGGTCGTATTTCGCTGGCTCATGTTCACCCATTTTATGTAAAACGCGAATAGCCGTTGGAGCCGTGTAAAACTGATTGATTTTATGCTCTTCAACCATTTTCCAAGGACGTCCAGCGTCTGGATGAGTGATAACGCCCTCAAACATTACCGTTGTCGCGCCCATTGCAAGCGGACCGTAAACGATGTAAGTGTGCCCCGTAATCCAACCAACGTCGGCGGTACACCAATACGTATCGTTCTCTTTAACGTCAAATACCCATTCCATAGTCATTTGAGCCCAAAGAATATACCCTGCCGAGTTGTGCTGAACGCCTTTTGGTTTACCTGTCGAGCCTGAAGTGTAAAGTAAAAAAAGTGGGTCTTCCGCGTCCATTACTTCCGCTTCGCATTTGCTTGATTTACTTTTAATTAGTTCATTGTAAGAGTAGTCGCGACCAGCTTTCCAAGTAACGTCTTCATTGTTTCTTTCTACGACAAGAACTTTTTCAACTGGAGAGTTGTCGTCAATGGCGGCGTCCACAACCGGCTTTAGCATGTATGGCTTCTCTTTTCTGTAAGCTCCATCCGCCGTAATGACCACTTTGGCCTCGGCGTCTTCGATTCTATCTTTAAGGGCTTCTGAAGAGAAACCACCAAATACGATACTATGAATCGCGCCTATGCGAGCGCAAGCTAGCATGGCGTAAGCGGCTTCAGGAATCATAGGCATGTAAATAACGACGCGATCGCCTTTTTTTACATTGAAATCTTCTTTTAAAAGGTTGGCGAATCTATTTACGTTTTTAAATAAATCCAAATAAGTAATAGTCTGAACGTCGCCCCTATCACCCTCGAAGATAATTGCCGCTTTGTTTTTACGAAACTCTAAATGACGATCAATACATTGAGCGGACACGTTTAGCTTTCCACCGTCAAACCATTTTACAAATGGCGCGTTGCTCTCGTCAAGCACGTTAGTAAATGGTTCGATCCAATCTAACTTTTCTGCAGCGTATCTACCCCAAAACCCTTCATAATCTTCCATTGCTTCATCTTGAAGAGCTTGGTACTCGCACATATTTTTAATTCTAGCAGTTTTTGCAAACTCTTTGTTAGGTTTAAAAACTGGCTTTGCTTCTACATTTGACATTTATCTTCCTTCTTTTGTATTGTAAAAAATTATAGCTAAGAAAAAATCAATCTTAGCTTCAGTTATAAATCAAATTTTTATTTAAAATATTTTTTAGAATTTACACTCTTAATTCTATTTTTAAAACCTGTATTTATCCTCAAACGCAGACCTAAATAGTAACCATACGTTATCGCTTTTTTAAGAAGATAAGCTCCATAGCCACTCACTCTTATAAATTTAAAAACTTCACCAACGGCATGCTTTCCACCAAGAGCGACAAACATACCCATGACTTTCGCGTTAAACTCTTTGGGCTCGCGATTGTCAATGCGTTGTATAATCGCTTTGGCTGCGTACTCTGCGCTTCTTTCAGCCGTTTGAGCCGTTGGAGGCAAAATATTTTCTTTCTCGTCTCGCATCTCTACGCAATCGCCTATGGCAAAAACGTTTTTGCGTCCTGAGACATTAAGCGTCTTATCAACTATGAATTGGTTGATTCTATTTTTTTCACACTCTATCGCTTCATTGAGAGGCGGCGCTTTTATGCCCCCCGTGAAAATCATAAAGTAGTACTCCAACTCGTCGCCATCTTTAAAATATATTTTTGTTTCGTCCACTTTTGAAATAAAAGCGTTCGTTAAAATTTCAACGCCAAGTTTTTCAAGTCTACGCTTTGTATTTTTGATTATATAGCGACTTGTTCCTGGCAATATCGTATGACTCGCGTCAATAAGATATATTTTTACGTTATCCGCTCTTTTGCCTATTGTTTTAGCGTACTTTTTTAACACGTAAGCCATCTCCGCCGCCACTTCCACGCCACTGAGTCCCGCGCCACCGATGGCAACGTTGAACTTCTTGTTGCCATGAGAGCTTTTATGAGTGAGTTTGTTGTACAACAGATTTTCAAACTCTTTTCTAAAATTAAACGCGCGGTTTAAAAACTTCACGCCATAGCTATGTTCCCTTAGTCCCTCGATGAAAGAGAAAAAATTCGTTCTAGCGCCGACCGCCAAAATAAGATAATCAAAATCGATCACCCCATCTTGAGTGGAAACATTTTGGGCTTCAAAATCGACAGAAGTCACTTTTCTTTGCAAAAACGAAACGTTATGAAACCCTTCGCACCAACTCTGCAAATCTATCGCGACGTCATGCGCGTCATACTTGCCAGCTATATAACCATACGCTTCCGTTTGAAGGTAATGATAAGAGTTTTGATCAAGCAAAGTAATTTCAATATTTTGCTGTTTTTCCAAACTCTCAATGGCTCTAAGCCCACCATAACCTCCACCGACCACTACAACTTTTTTCATCTTTTCTTCTCACCTTTTTGACTCAGTTTTAAAAAAATCATCGCCGTCATGACTGCGTCGTTGACGGCGTTATGCATACCCATGTTTGGTATATTATACTTTTTTAGCATAGTATCGAAACGTAGGTCGATATTGCCTTGTGGAATTATTGGAATTTGCGCGTCATAATACAACTCAGAGACTTCTATCATCTTATTTGGCAACTTAATCCCCAGTATGGAAGTCGTATACTTGTTTATCATACTCACGTCAAACTCCAAATAATAACCGACCAAAGTTCTTGAACCGATAAAACGCAAAAACTCTTTTATAGCGTCTTTTGCGCATACGGCGTCTTGGACGTCGCAAGCTCTAATCCCATGTATCTCTATGCTCTTAGAGCTTATCTCTTTAGAGTTTTTAACAAAAATCTCAAACGTTTGCGACGTTAAAATTTTATTATCTTTAATCTTAACCGCGCCAATGGATAAAATCTCATCCACCTTTGGGTTCAATCCCGTTGTCTCTGTGTCAAAAACGATATATTCATCGCTTACGTCTTGCTCAAACAAAAAATCAAACTCGCTCTCTTTGAGCTTGGCATGATTTCTTTTTTGCAAAAAATACGAGATAAAAGAGAACATTTTTACACAACCATGTTTAAATGAAAGTGAAAACTCATAAACTTTTTAAACTTGTTTATGATTTTAAAACTGTCTTTGAGCAGATCCCTTTGAACTTTTGAGAGTTCTTGAGGATTGATATAGTTGCTTTCTTGAAGCTCTTTTGCCTTAAGCATGGCTTTTAAACGAATCGCGCTTAACGTGTCGAAACTCTCAATGAGTTCCGACGCAAAAGTTTTATCTATAACTCCAAGATTGTTTAACGCTTTGATTCTCTCGATTGTGTTCGTTTCATTAATGCCATATTGCAAAGACAAAGTTCGCACGCCATGAACAATAGGAAAAGTGCCGCCTTTTTTTAGGTCAAGTTTGTTGGAATGATTTTTTTCCAAAACAAAACCAGAAAAAAGAGAGAGAGGCGTTTCAAAATTTAAAATAGCTTTTGCGATATGCGCCAAAACGTCGTCGCGGGCATGAAAATTATCAAAAAGATAAGATTTAAGTTCGTCTAAAAGAGTTCTATTTCCAGCTACGCATTTCGCATCAAGAAATATACTCAAATTTTGCGCGCTTTCATCGCTCATGCTTCCCGTCCACTCATTGATCAGCGCTTTAAAGCCTTTAACGTCTCTTCTCCAATAAGCGTTGCTGACCATCACGTCGCCACTGCATGGAGGAAAACCAAGTTCCAACAAAAACGAGTTGAGTTGCGTCATCGGTTCTACAAATAATTCCAAATCAACGCCGTCTTTGACCACTAAAGCGTTGTCTTGATCGGTTTTAATAGTCTGCTCTTCCCTGCCCTCGCTTCCCATGACAAGTAGAGTGCAACTCTCTTGCAATGACGTAGGCACGCACATGTCGAACACTTTTTTGTAAATCTTAAGATTAAGCGTTGAGACGAGTTTAGTGATATATCTTACTTTTACGCCCTTCGCGCGAAGAGTTACAATGAGATTTTTTAAATCACCCTGCAATTTTTTCAAGTCGTCCACGTTTTTCGCTTTGTCAATCTGAACCGCCACTAAATGAGAGTGGTTTGCAAAATAACTCAAAAGGTCAAGCTGCTCCAAAACGCCTAAAATTTTTTTTCCATCCATGACCACTAAACGTTTAATCGCATTGTGAGTCATGATTAAAAGCGCATTAAATAAAAAATCGTTTACATCTATGGTTATGAGACCTTTTGTAGCAATTTCGGATATTTGAGCCTCTACGCTCACTCGACCTAAAAGCACCTTTTTTCTCAAATCGCTATCCGTAACTATCATGTAATCGTCTTGATTTTGGACGATAATTACGTTTGCTTTTAGCTCTTCTTGCTTTTTAAGGGCGTCAAAAATTGTTGCGTCCGCCGATGCGACGCAAGCCGCATGTAAGAATATTTCCGACACTTTAGACATTAAAAATGGTGTTAAATCGCTTGCCACGTCTTGATATTTAAGTTGCTTATGACGAGATATGAAGTCTTCTAAAAAATAACCTTGAATCTTCTTGTTTAGCATAAGTTCAAGAAAGTCTTCTTTCTTTATTTCATAACAGATTAGCTCTTCTTCTACGACGAACCTACCCTCAGTAGTTCCATATATGAGCGCGTCCGCGTCGAAAAAATCGCCAAATGAATACACATTGTGAACTTCATCGCCTTTAAACTCTTGTACTGAGCCTTTAATAATAATGTAAAATACAATGGAAGGAAGATTTTTAGAGATAAGCAACGTATCTTTTGCATAGTAGGCTATGTCGATTTTTTTCATCAAGCTATCGAGTTCGTTAGAACTCAATAACTCAAAAGGGTGTATAGACTCAATTAATTTTCGTTGGTCTAAGATACTCATGATTAGTGCTCAGACGCGCCTTCGGCGCCAATACCAGTTTGACTACGGATATATTGCGCTTCAAAAGCTTCTCTCTCAGCCTCTGCGTCGTGAGACTTATCTGTGATTGAGAAGAACCAGATGCCTATGAACGCCGCCGTTACTGAGAAAAGCGCTGGATATTTATAAGGGAAAATCGCTTCCGCGTTTCCTAAAATTTGAACCCATACGATTGGACCAAGGATAACAAGAGCGACCGCGGTCGCAAGACCGATCGAACCACCTATAACCGCGCCACGAGTCGTTAAATTTTTCCAGTACATTGAAAGGAAAAGAATTGGGAAGTTAGCGGACGCCGCAATGGCGAAAGCGAGACCAACCACAAACGCGATGTTTTGTTTTTCAAACATAATTCCCATAATGATTGCGATGATGCCTAAAATAACGGTGGCGATTTTAGAAACTCTCATCTCAGCCATGCCATCCGCTTTGCCTTTTTTGATAACGGAAGCGTAAAGGTCATGACTAATTGCGGACGCGCCGGCTAAAGTAAGACCTGAAACAACCGCTAAGATAGTCGCAAACGCAACCGCTGAAATGAAACCTAAGAAGAAGTCTCCACCAACCGCGTGAGAAAGGTGAATCGCCGCCATGTTGTTTCCACCAAGAATTGGACTACCACCGCTTACCGCTTCTTTGGCAAGGTCAAGATATTGTGGATTTTTGAAAACCATGACTATCGCGCCAAAACCGATGATAAACGTTAAGATGTAAAAATAACCGATAAAACCAGTTGCGTAGAAAACCGACTTACGAGCCTCTTTAGCGTCGCCAACCGTGAAAAATCTCATAAGGATGTGTGGAAGACCAGCCGTACCGAACATAAGAGCGATGGCAAGCGAAATGGCGGAAATAGGATCGGAAACCAAACCACCTGGACTCATAACGGCCAGACCTTTCATCTCAACGGCTTGAGCGAATAGTGAACCAAAGCTAAAGTCGTAATGCGCCATAACGGCTAAAGCCATAAACGTAGCGCCTGAAAGAAGCAAGAACGCCTTGATGATTTGCACCCAAGTAGTCGCAAGCATACCACCAAAAGTCACGTACAAGATCATAAGCACGCCGACTAAAATAACCGCCACTTCGTATTGAAGACCAAAAAGAAGTTGAATCAATTTTCCAGAACCAACCATTTGAGCGATAAGGTAAAGGATGACCGTCGCGATTGAGCCTGAAGCCGCTAGAGTGCGGATTGGCGTTTGCTTCAATCTATAAGAAGCGACGTCCGCGAAAGTGTACTTTCCTAAGTTTCTTAAAGGCTCGGCAATCATAAAAAGGATGATTGGCCAACCAACTAAAAAGCCTATAGAGTAAATAAGTCCATCGTAACCTTTAGCGTAAACGAGACCGGAAATTCCAAGGAAAGACGCGGCGGACATATAATCGCCCGCTATCGCCATACCATTTTGAAAGCCCGTTATGCCGCCACCGGCGGTGTAAAAGTCTTTCGCCGATTTCGTGCGTTTCGCCGCCCAGTACGTAATGCCAAGCGTCGCGCCAACGAAGATGACGAACATTACTATCGCGGGAACGTTAAGCGCTTGTTTTACAATCTCGCCTTCTATCGTTCCAGAAGCTAAAACAGCGATGCTTCCAAGAATTAAAAAAAGAAATATTCTATTCATGTTATTCATTTAGTTCTCCTTTACTGATTTTTTAATTTTGTTTGTTAAATCGTCAAACTCGCTATTTGCGCGTTTTGTGTAAATACCCGTGAGTATAAAAGCGAAAACGATAATCACCATTCCTATGGGAATCCCTATCGTCGTAACCGAATCCGCCGACAACGGAGTTCCCAAAAGCGACGGTTCAAACGCGATGGTCAATATAAACGCGAAATACACCACCAACATCGTGATGGTGAGTTTAATTGCGAAAGCGCTTCTAGTTTTCACTAGATGTTGGTAATCTGGATTCGCCTTGATTTTGTCTACGAGTTCTTTTCTCATTTTATTATCCTTTTAATTAGAAGTTATAGTTAGCTATAAATCTGTATTCGTTCCAGCCTGTGTCGCCTGTCGTAGCTTCATAAAACTTTCTTGGAAAATTTCCACGTAAGCGAAGACTCAATTTTTTAACCAATTCTGGCTTATACTCTACGTCAAATCCTGGCTCCGTCGCAGTTCTTGCGATTCCATAGCCACTATTGGCGTCCATGTCAAACGACGCGTAATAAACCGTTGTAGACAAATCGGCTCCTAAATTTTTAAAGTTGTAAGAAGCCGCAACTTTTGTCGCTTTCGTTCCAGCCAAGAACATATGACGAGTCACCATGCCTTGAGTAAACGCCGGCATACCACCCCATGGAGTAATAATCGCGTTTGCGGTTCCGCCAGCGGTCGCTTCGCTCGCTGAATTAGAACCGGTTTGAGAATACGCCGCGTAAGCTGTAAAGTTCTCAACTTTAGCGCCAAATTTTGCGCCCCAGTACATACCGTCCACGTTTCCAGCTATTTTATCTCCAACGTCGTTTTCTTTGATAAACTGAGCGGCCGCAAACGGATGAACGCTATCGCTTAAAAGACAATTCCATGAGTAGTCAGCTTGAGCGTAAACAAGATTTAAAATGTTATGCGCGTAATAATCCCACATTTGCAGTTTAAGATTTTTTACGCCCGCGTACGTTGCAGAAACTACGGATACGCCATTCGTTGATTTACCAACCGCGTATTCTCCCATATTTACAAAATGACTTGATTTATCTTGATTCGCTATATACGTATACCCAGAAGTAGCTGATAAAAGATTTTTGGCGTTACTTGTCGCGCCTGTGTAATTATAGACGCGACCAAAAGTGCCTTCGGCAAACTTCGTCACATGACCTGCGATTAACGTCGTATCTTTAACGTCCGTATTGATTAAGAGATACGCTTCAAACAAGTTTGGAAGCATTCTTGCGTCATCACTGCCAGCCATTGGAGTGTTTAATTTTTGACGACCGCCTTTAAAAGTCGTCTTCTCATACTTGTATTGTAGATAGGCTTCGCCTAATACCGAGTAGTTTGAATTGTTTGGGCCAAAAAGAGTTGGGTCAACTTTTTTTTCATCCGTTGCGTTAGTATCATCTAAAAAGCCGTTTGTAGTGTAAAAAGCGGTTCCAACACTGAGACCTTTATAGTCCGCCGTTTCAAACTTTAAGTAACCGCCAACCGCGTTTCCCTTACGATGAGTAGTCGTTCCAGCGCTTCCTTGATACTCTCTATCAATAGTAAACTCTCGAATTTGACCGCTCGTTTTCCCCTCGCTAAACATCGCACTTAAATCTTCCGCCGCGTTTACAGAACTTACAAGTCCTACGACTATTGCGCTTAACGCTATATACTTCATATTTTTCCCCTATGAAAATTTTTACGTTCTAATGTTAAAGTACTTATATAGCGTGAACATAGCAAAGCGGTAATTTTATGATTTATTTTGAATTTTAGACGAAGTTGTGGAGATAAGTAACAGTTATACTGTTACTTACGGTTAAGCGTCATGAGAGGGATGTTCCAATCCGCTCTTGTAGTTCTTGTAAATTTGTTCTGGAGACAAATGATTTTTATACAACTTGAGAATTTCTCTTATAAAGTTTATTGGGTATTCGATGGTGTGACCCCTATTTTGCTTTATGTACTCTTGGAGAGTTTTGTACATTAGTTCGTATATTGCGTTGTCTTCACGCTTAAGTCTTTGTAAATTATCCTCAGCTTGAATCAACGTCATATCATTAAATTCGCCGCGTTCGTTGATGCTTTTTCGCAACTCTACGTAATCTTTTAAACTTTTTCTATTTAAAACATGATCTTTAAATATTTCGATGAGTAACATGTCGTATCCTTCTTTAGCGGTTTTGGCGCTGGAAATTGATTTTATACTAACATCATAAAGCGTAAACATAGCGCGAACATAGCAAAGTCCTCATTTCTCGATCATATAGCCCATTCCACGAACGTTGATGATGATGTCTTCTCGCAAAAACTTTTTAAGTCTGTTGATTTCGGCTCTAATGGTGGCGTTGTCGATAATCTGCTCGTCCCAAACGTATATTCTAAATTGCTCAAAATCAACGACCATGCCTCTATTGCGCGCGAGTATGTCAATAATCTGAAACTGGCGTTTGCTAAGGGTTTGCGGTTCTTTGTTAAAGAGCAACACGCTATGTTCTTGATCGTAAGAGTAATTTTTAGAGAGTCTCAAATGTATTTTTGGAGTGTCGTTGGCGACTCTAATCCTGTCCAAACGCAAGCTCAACTCTTTTAAATGAAAAGGCTTTTTTAGATAATCGTAACAACCCAAATCGTAAGCCCTCGATATCTCCTCTATGTCGACCAAAGCGCTTATGTAGATGCTTGGCACGTGTATTTTCAACTTTCGCAACTCCTCTAAAAAAGTGAGCCCGTCCATCCCGGGCACGTTGATGTCTAGTATGAGCAAATCGTAAGAGACGCTTTTTATGTTCTCGTAAGCTTCGACTCCATCAATGAAACTGTTTACGCTGTGTCCGCCAAACTCCAAGTATTCGCAAATCGACTCGTTGAGCATAATCTCGTCTTCTAGCAACAGTATCTTCATCAATCCCCCATTATCTTAAATCTGTACGCGAACGCCGTGCGTTCTTCATTTGAATCAACTAAAATCTCCACGCCCTCTTCTTCGCAAATCGTGCGAACGAGTTTTAAGCCCAAACCAAAACTATTTCTATCCTTGTCGCTTGCGTCTTCTCTATAATACGCGTCGAAAACCTTGCTCGTGTCTTTGATGATTTTGGATTTGCTTCCCATGGAAAACTCGACAAAAGTTCCAATTTTCTCCAGCTTAACGAGCACTTCGTTTTTTGGAAGCGTGTATTTTATGGCGTTGGTTATCGTGTTGTCCACAACTCTTTGAAGTTTCGTTTCGTTGAAATGTATATGGGCGTCTATCGCGTTTGGAAGATATGCGAAAGAGATTAAAGAGTGCTCGGCGACCTCGGCGAAAAAGTCTATGCGACTCGCGACGTACTTTTCCAAGTTCACTACGCTCTTAGGATACTCCACTTGGTCTTTCTTCACCAAATAACTCAGATCGTCGTAGATGCTAAATATGTTTTTGACGGCGGCTTCTATCTTTGAGAGTTGTCTATCCTTTTGATTTTTCATCGTGTAGAGTTCTATGCTCGTTAAAATAACGCTAAGAGGCGTGTTCGTTTCATGAACGGCGTATCTCAAAAACTCTTTTTGAGATTTAAGCAACTCTTGCGAAAAGGTTTTTTCTTTTTTGAGATTTTCGTTTATAACGAGTAAGTCGGAAGTTTTTTTCTTGACTCTGTCTTCGAGACCAACGTTCAAATCCCTAAGAGACTTTTTTTGCTCGTTTATGGTTTCGAGCATATTGTTTACGTAACTCACCATAACTCTAAAATCTTTAAAAAATATGGATTCTGGAATCAAAACATGTTCTTTATGCGCGGCTGATTCGAAATATTCCAAAAAGGTTTGAGTGTCGCGTTGAAGCAACGCGCTTAGTATTTTATAAAATCCCAACGCGATTGCAAAAAGTATAAAGGAAAGAGTCACGATGGCTAAGGTCGTCTTGATGAGAATTGATTTTAATTTTTCGTTGTTTTGAGCTACAAGAACGCTGTTTGATTCGCTACTTGGATAATTTTTTACGTTTTGCTCCAACGCTACCTTGTAATCTTTATACATCTCTTCGACGAGCAGAGAAACGAACACCATGCTAAATAAAAATACGACGACGACGGTAATCACGTTCGCCTGTTTTATCGTAATATTTATACCTATCAATGTCATTTTCATAAATCGATTATACTAAAATTTAAAAAATTTAACTATACTTTCAGAATTATTTACAAAAGGAACATTAATGTTTGGAAGAACTAAGTTAAAAGAGTACGATTTAAGCGCTGACGAGTTGGCGAAATTACAATACGCGAAAGTTTCTACGTCTAAAGGCGACATCTGGTTAAAACTATTTCCAGAGGAAGCTCCAAATACGGTTGCAAACTTTGCGCACTTGGGAAATAGCGGTTTTTACGACAACTTAACTTTTCACCGCGTTATACCTGGCTTCATGGCTCAGGGTGGTTGTCCAACCGGAACAGGAACTGGCGGACCGGACTGGGCCATCGCTTGTGAAACGGCGACTAACGTATCCGTTCATAGACCGGGAACTCTTTCAATGGCTCATGCCGGACCAAACACTGGTGGAAGCCAATTTTTCATCACTTTCGTCGACACGCCTCATCTTGATGGCGTTCACACCGTTTTTGGCGCGATTGAAGAAGACGACGAAGAGAGCTTTAAAGTTTTAAACAGCGTTAAAGGTCAAGACGCGATTAAGTCCATTTCAGTCGTAGAGAGCAGATAGTCTTTTATCTTCTCTTAAAACGCACCGCGTTTGAGAGTGGATTTTCTATCAGATTTCGCTGATACTCTATCATCTTAAAAAATGGGTTTAAAAACCCATTTAACCCCTCCTCGTCAACGTCTTCCACTCTCCATTCGTTCAACAGTTTCAACACGACCAAAGTAGACTCTATCGTAGAGAGATAATTGCCTTTGGGCTGTTCTTTTATCTGATATTGAGAAGTTTGAGTGGTTGTAAAGCTCATGTGTTTTAATTTTTGCAAATTTTCACTCAACGTAAAAATTTTTTTGGTACAACTCCAAGTCGAGTCTATGATAAAAATCGCCATTGGCTTTTGCTCACGAGAAGATAAAAGTGGATTTTCTTCACTCAGATTGAGAGCGTTTAGAGATGGAAAAAGTATGTAACTCTCATAAGAGGCTATTATTTCATTTATTCTCGCGTTGTCCGAGAAATCTATCCCAATAAAAATTTCTGAGTTGCTAAGGCTTAAATGCGTAAAAAAACCTGTATTGTTTTTGACTTTTTTAAACTCTTTTGGGTGCATAAGCAGGACAAACTTTGTCTCTGTTCGCACGCTTTGAATATACTCGCACATGCATGAGCTTTGGGGTCTGTAACATTTGTAGCACTTTTGTCTATCGCCATAATAAGTTTTCATAAAGCGAATTGTACTACAATTACATCATGAAAAAAAATATATATGACCTTATCGTCGTTGGCGGTGGCGCGGCTGGAATTATTGCTAGCATCGTAGCCGCTCGTGATGGAAAAAGAGTGTTGCTGCTTGAAAAACTATCAAAGATAGCTTCAAAACTAAAAGCGACGGGTGGAGGGAGGTGCAACCTTACCAACACTTTAAAAAATGAAGATTTTATGGCAAAGTTTGGACGAGACGGTCGGTTTATGCAAGACGCTCTCAAAGAGTTTGACAACAAGGCTTTAGTGGCGTTTTTTAGTGAGATAGGCGTTGAGACTCACGCGCCCGATGGATTTAGAGTGTTTCCCACTTCTCACTCTTCCGCCACCATTATATCAGCGTTGGAAAAGGAGATGAACTCTTTTGGCGTTGAGATACTATGTGGGCAAAAAGTAAACAGATTGCTCACTATCGGAACCCATATATCTGGAGTTAAAAGCAACAACGCCATCTATCACGCCCCAAGCGTCATAATAGCTACCGGTGGTTTAGGTTATCCCGTTTTGGGAGCCGAGGGCGATGGATACGCGTTGGCGAATGAATTGGGACACAGCGTAACCGAGTTAAGCCCCGCCATGATGCCTCTCAAAACAAAGGAAAGCTGGGTAGCGGAGTGTAGAGCGGACACTATCGCAAAAGTGGAACTTCGAGTCGATTTGAAAAAACATAAAAAACTTCGAGCCAACGGAGACCTCATCTTTACAAAAAGTGGCATACGAGGACCCGTCGTCTTGGATTTCGCGAGGGAAGTGACTCCCCTTTTATCGAAATATAGCGAAGTTCCCCTCCTGCTCAACCTTACCAAGGGGTTAAATGAAGAACAGATAACGAAACGCCTAAAAGACGAAGCGATGAAAAATCCGACGCATAACGTTGTGCAACTCGCCAGCGCCCTTCTCCCAAGCGCTTTAAGTTTAGAACTTTGTAAATTGGCGGATCTGGAACTTGACGCAACGTTAAGTAAAGCGTCTCCAAAATCACGAGCCAAACTGATACAACTTTTAGCATGGACGCCACTAACCGTCATAGGCCATGACGGTTTTAAAATGGCCATGATAACTCGTGGCGGCGTTAAGTTAAAAGAGATAGACCCAAAAAGCATGCAAAGCAAGATTGTTAGTGGACTTTATTTTTGCGGAGAAGTTATGAATCTCGATGGACCATGTGGAGGGTATAACCTCCAATGGAGTTTTGCTAGTGGGTATCTAGCGGGGAAACGTCGTTAGTTTACTTCTCTTCTTTTTTATGTTCCGGAGCTTCGTCAACCAATTTTTGCGTGTATTTTTTGTCTACTTTAAAAAATGGAAAGATAGGTTTAAACACTTTACTTGTAAACATTTTAGTATTGTTAAGCGCGTCAATCTTGTCAAGAGGTATTTTCGCGTACTTACCGACAAGTGGCATTTTTGTAGTCATGCCATACATAACGTCGGCCATTCTATCAAAAACATGCGAGTCGTCACTGGCGTGAGAATCAGTCATAACTTTCTTTTTTACTCTACTTTTTATGCCATCTTTCATATTTTGTTTAATGGCGTCCGCAAAACTTTTTTCCTCAGGCTCTACCGGCGTCACTTTTTCTTTGCTATTTACTCTATTGGAGACTCCCTCTTTTATCGAGGTTACAAAACTTTTCTTCTCAGGCTCTACTGGCGTCTCGTTTTCTTTAGTATTGACTCTATTGGCGACTCCCTCTTTGATTGAAGTTACAAAACTTTTCTTCTCAGCAAGGCCATCGGATATGTCTTTAAGCTCAACTTTAGCTCTCTCTTTAATGGCGTCTATAAAATTATTCTCTTTTGGAACGACTTTTGACTCTTCTTTTTTCTGACCTGTCGCTTCATTTTTTATAGCTTCTACAAAATTGTTTTCTTCTTCCATCATAAATTCCTTTAGTTATTTGTTCTTGTAATTATAGGATAAAGTATCTGAAGAATGCAAGATTGGTTCTTAAAAATACCATAGGAGCGATTTTCTTCTAATTTCTAGCTTTTTTTATTGCGCTGTAGGCTTCATTGATATCTTGCGTTTTCTTTTCATACTCTTTAAGAGTCTCGGCGGACAAGTCCTGACTAGCGACGGAATCATAATGATACTCTTTCATAAGTCGTCTATAATTCTTTTTAATCGTGTCAAAATCGTCTTCTTTGTTTGACTCTAAAATCGTATAATAACTCTCCATGCTTACCGTCTGCTTGAAATAATTGCTTTTATATTGTCTTCTGCCACTACCGCTACTCGTATATCGCACGTAAGCGGCGTCGCCCATGAATCTAAGTCCCAACACTAGGAAAAAGCTAAAAGGAAAAAAGAGAATCGATGGAGCGAATAGGAGCAACAATATTCCAATGACAACGCTTCCAAAACAAAAACCCAACCACATGACTTCAAGAAAAACGCCTAAAGCGATGAGTGACAATCCTATTGTTTTTTTCATATATGGTTTCCTTATCTTAAAAAATTAAGTTCGTCTATCTGCGTAAAGTAGTAAATAATCCCTATGACCCATGCTAAAATTATGCCAATGTGTTTGATTAAAAATGACGACTTTGCTATCTTATGCTTAAAAAGCGTCATGCTCAAAGTTGCTCCCAAAAAACCGCCAATCATCGAAAACGTGTGCAATTCCCTTTCGGATACGCGAGAGCTTCCCTTTATGGCGCGATACTTGTCAAATGAATAAATTGCAAAAGCGAGTAGATTTATAAAAATAAAATAAAATAGTATTACTTTTTGCATTAAACTTTTTTTCTCATACTCCAGACCATGAGCCCGACGCCAACGATTAAAAATGGAACGCTAAGGTCTTGTCCCGTCGTTAAACTTATACCACTCTCATAAGCGGCTTGTTTCATTTTTACAAACTCCACCATAAATCTTACGCTAAAAATCAGCAATAGAAATAAACCAAATAAAAAGCCGTCTTTTAGTTTTTCGTTTTTCACTTTGTAAACGTAAGCAAGCAGTAAAAATATAAGTAAATAGGAAAAGGCTTCATAAAGTTGCGCGGGATGACGAGGAACGTTGTCAACTCTGCTAAAAATTATGGCCCATGGAAGTTCCGACGGCTTTCCTAAAATTTCAGAATTCATGAGGTTGCCCATGCGAACAAAGAAACCAAAGAGCGCGGTAGGAATCGCTATGCGGTCTATGAGCCATAAGAAATTAAGTTTATGTTTTCTCGCATAGAGCCAAAGAGCTAAAATAACTCCGCTTCCTCCTCCATGAGAAGCGAGTCCACCCTCCCAAACGGCAAATATTTTCATGGGATTGGCTAGATAAAACGCAGGGTCGTAAAAGAGACAATGTCCTAGTCTAGCGCCTATGACGATTCCTACGACTATGTAGATAAAAAGATTGTCTAAAGACTCGACGGCTTTACCCTCTCTTTTGTAAACCCACTTCATGTACTGCAAGCCTGAAAGTATCGCGGTTGCGAAAAAAATCCCATACCAAAACACTCTGAAGCTCCCAAAAGAGAACGCTATGGGGTCGAGACTCCAAACAAGACCATTCACCCTAGTTTCTCAAAGCTTCGGCTATAAGCTCGATTGGATTTTTAAAGATGGTTTTCACGTCCGCGTATCCCATGGAGGCGTTTATCTGCATGCGACAAGCCGAACATTCGGCGCTCACCACGTCCGCCTTCGTGTCTCTAATCATCGCGGCTTTTGGGATGCCGGCGGCTTTTGCGAAATGGTACTTCTCGCTCTGCATAGTTACTCCGCCAAAACCACAACAAACGTTTGGATCGCTCATTTCGACTATCTTGTAATTTTGTCGAATGAGATTTCTCGGCTCTTTGTGGATTCCCTGCATTTTTCTCGCATGACATGGGTCGTGATACGTCACTATCTTCGTATCTTTTTTCTTTGACGCTAAAAGTTGTTCCAAGTCCGTGTGATGTTGCAACCACTCCGTAGCCATGAAAATCTTGCGTTGTACGCTTTGCGCGCGCGCTTTCCAAGCCGGATCGTCGTGAAAATAGTGTTCGTAATCTATCTTAAGCATGGCGCTACACGTGGCTTCGGGAACTATGATGGCTTCCACGTCTCGAGAAAAACTCTCAAAGTAAGCTATGTTGTGCTTCGCGTTTGAATCAACCGTATCAAAATCACCCGTAAAATAAGCGGGAGCGGAACAGCATTTTTGGTCTTTCGCCAAAAACGCGTCGATTCCAAGCGCTGCGAGTATCTCCAAAAGCGACTCTCCAATGTCTACGTAATTGTAGTTCGCCAAGCACCCTATGAAAACGGCGACTTTTCTTTTGCCGCCATTGTTTATATTTTCTTCGTGAGAGTTCAAAAACGAGGTTTTGCTAAGGCTTGGAAGGATTCTATCCGTCTTCAAAATTGGCAAAGAGACTCTCGCGTTCATGGAGTTCGTCTCCGCCTTTATCTTGAATCCGCACGTTTGAAACGTCCATCCGAGCTTAAACGCCACGTCGTTCATCCAACGGTGACGCAATAGCAAAAAGAAAGCTTTTTTGTACCAAGCGATGCCAAATTTCTGCGCTATGTCGCTACGAACCTGTTCTATTATCATGTCGGTTGGTATGTCTTTTGGACATGCGTCAACGCAGTTCGTGCATAAAAAACATGACTCGAAAATATCTTTAGCCGTTTGGTCCAACTCAAGATGACCGCGTTTATAAGCGCCCAAAAGGTCAATAAATCCACGAGGAGAAGTTACCTCGTCGGCGTTTACATTGTGAATCGTACAGACGGGAATGCATTTTCCACACTTAACGCAATCATCGGCTACTTTATCAAAATTAAAAATATCGTCTAAATTTTTATCCATCGTTACACCGTTTTTGAAAATGTTTTTTTACTTGCTTTATGCTGATGCATATAAGCGTCAAACGCCATCGCGATATTTCTTATGAGAAGCGTTCCAGTTTGAGAACACTCTATCTTCTCTTCATTCATAACTATCAACTCTTCATCCGCGAATGGCTGAAGCTCTAAAATCGCGTCCGCAAAATACGTTTTAAACTCTATGTCGTAGAGTTGCTCAAATCTTTTTACGTCAAGCTTGAAGTTGCTCATAAGCTCCATGATGACGTATTGACGAATCTGATCGTCCGCGTTTAAGACGACGCCGCGTTCAAATGGAAGTTTTCCTGCGTCAATCGCCTCTTCGTAATCGCTCATGACTTTAAAATTTTGGTTATAACTATCAACGCCCTCGCCTATGGAAGTAAGTCCCACTCCAATTAGATCGGCTCCGCCTTTGGTTGTGTAGCCTTGGAAATTTCTATGGAGTTCACCCTTTTCTATCGCCTTAAAAAGCTCGTCCTCAGGTTTTGCAAAGTGATCCATTCCTATCATCTTGTAACCGTTACTTGTTAAAAAGTCTATGGTGTATTGCATGATTTGAAGCTTCTCATCGGGAAGAGGCAACGTCGTTTCGTCAATTTTGCGCATAGTTTTTTTCAGCCAAGGCACATGCGCGTAATTAAACACGGCGAATCTGTCGGGACTTAGAGTGAGCGCTAAAGCGAGCGTCTCTTTAAAAGTTTCCAAAGTTTGAAAAGGAAGTCCATAAATCAGGTCGGTGTTTACCGAGTGCATATTGTATTTTCTCGCTAAATCCATGGCGTCTTTCGTGATGGAGTAAGGTTGAACGCGGTGAACGGCGATCTGCACTTTTTCATTAAAATCTTGCAGTCCAAAACTCACGCGATTAAAACCAGCTTCGCTCATAACTTTCATCTGATCTTCATTGATGTGACGCGGATCGATTTCACAACTAATTTCGGCGCCTTTTACAAAATTTGGAAAGTACGACTTGATTTCATCTATGATTATTTTAAGTTGCGCCGCGCTAAAAAAGGTCGGCGTTCCACCGCCAAAATGCATCTGAATCACTTCGCGTTTGCAATCGAGGTGTTGGGAAAGTATCTTCAATTCTCGTTTAAGGTACTCTACGTAACGCAGCATCTTATCTTCTTTTGAAGTAAAAACAACGCTACAGCCACAAAAATAACAAGCGTTTTTGCAAAATGGCAAGTGAAAATAAAGACTTAAAGGACGAGCGCTATCTTGGGATTGTAACTTTTTTATATACTCGTCATACTCGTAAGAGTCGCTAAACTCCAACGCCGTTGGGTAAGACGTATAACGAGGACCTGGTTTTGAGTACTTTGTAAACTTTGCAAAATCTAACATATGAATCCATTTCTATTTAAATTATCGCGATTATCTCTAAAAGTAACTATGAATTGTTATCATATTCTCTTAAATATGGAGAATAATCGCATTTTACATCCCTACTAATAACAGTAAATTAAGTAGGGGTTTTTATTCCTTTACGTTTTGAAATAATAACACAAGAAACTTAATACAGTAATGTTCACTTTTAAAAAACCAGCAAACGCTTATTGCGTAATTTTTAAAAATTTCATCAAATAGATCAATAACATAAGCTTTTTTAGTTAAAATATTGGCAAATTAATTTATACTACAGGATTTTACATGCAAGTGGATGACGCGCTATTGGCAAGATTGGAAAAATTATCATTTTTAAAAGTAAGTGATGATAAACGTGAAGAGATTATTTCTCAACTTTCAGAAATAGTAAGTTTTGTTGACAATTTAAGTGAATTGGACACTAGTGGCGTTGATGACAATTTCGCCATGAACGATATGGCCACTCCTTTGAGAGAAGACGTCCCTTTTTGCGACGCTCAGATAAACGAAAGCCTTATAAGTAACGCTCCTCAAAGCGCTGATAACTTTTTCATCGTCCCTAAAATCATAGAGTAAACTTCATGATAAAAGTTTATGGAATCAAAAACTGCGATAGCGTTAAAAAAGCCATCAAGTTTTTTAAAGAACACAGCTTGGAGCATTCGCTTCATGATTTCAAAACCGATCCCGTCTCTTGCGACAAAGTCTCTTTATGGCTTAAAGACGTTCCCCTAAAAACTCTTTTCAACGCAAGAAGCTCGACATATAGAAACTTAAATCTCAAAGAGAAAGATTTAAACGACTCCGAGCAAATCGACTGGCTATGTAAAGAAAACCTTCTTATCAAGCGTCCCGTCATAGAGTTTCAAGAGAGCGTCATAGTGGGTTTTAACGAAGAAAATTATACAGGAGTTTTTCTATGAGTGAAGAGAAAACAGAAGCCCCGGCGGCTAGAACGATTGATATAAAAAAATTACTAAAAAGCGTATTGGCCTTTAAGTCTTCGGACTTACACTTAGTCGTAGGCAGTGAACCGCAAATCAGGATTGACAAAGAGCTCAAACCTCTCAACCTCCCTAAGCTAACGGCAAAAGACGTGGAAGAGATGGCTTACGCGCTTATCGAAGATAAGCAGAAAAAAGAGTTTGAAGAACATAACGAACTCGATTTTTCATTTGAGCTCAAAGGCATTGGACGATTTCGCGCCAACTACTATCGCACCATTCATGGCATCGCTTGCGCGTTTCGTATGATTCCCATTGACATACCCACTCTTGACGAGTATGGAAATCCCCCTATTTTTAAAGAACTTATTAAAAGAGAGAAAGGTCTCATACTAGTAACCGGTCCAACAGGTTCGGGAAAATCAACAACGCTCGCTTCAATGCTTCATGAGATAAACTTAACGGAACACCGTCACATTATCACCGTTGAAGACCCAGTTGAGTTTGTTCACACAAACATCAAATCTCTATTTTCTCAACGAGACGTTGGTAGCAATACTAAATCTTTCGCCGCGGCGCTCAAATACGCGTTGAGACAAGATCCAGACATCATACTTATTGGAGAGATGAGAGACGCAGAAACTATTGGAGCCGCCTTAACCGCCGCTGAAACTGGTCACTTGGTTTTTGGAACGCTACACACCAACTCCGCTCCGGGAACCATCAACCGTATCATAGACGTCTTTGACGGACAAGAACAAGCGCAAATCAGAGCCCAACTCGCGACTTCGCTCGTCGCCATCGTTTCTCAAACGCTTATTCCTAAAATAGGAAGCGGGAAAGTGGCGACGCAAGAGATTCTTATCACAAATCCAGCCATTCAAAATCAAATACGCGAAGATAAAGTGCATCAAATATATTCTCAAATGCAATTGAATCAAGGTCAAACTCACATGACGACGCAAACGCAGCAGTTGGTGTCTCTACTTCAAAAAAGAGTTATAAATAAAGAAAACGCCATAAAAAACTCAAATAGACCTGATGAACTTATGAAAATGATAGAAGGACTTTAATCATGAACGATACAACAGACTTCACTACTTTAAGTATAAGAATGGCCATTCTCGTAGTGATAGTCGTTATTTTTTATTTTATCCTAAAAGGTGAAAAAGAGAAAAAATAATACTTTTTCTCTTTTTACCTATCCTCTTTCCATACGCTTTGCGTGATTGTCACGCTCTCGTCATCATTAATCAAAGTAAGTTCTCCATCGCTCATATTGCACTGAAGAGCCATGCTTCTTTGAGCCAACGCTTCTATGTCGCCATCGATATTGAGGAAAACCACGGACAAGTTTTTAAACCGTTTTAGCACTTTATCCATCTGTTTAAACCAAGCCGACGCCATGCCGTCTTGGTATGTGTAAATGATGACTTTGTCGGAACGTCCACAAGCTTTTTTGATTCGCTTTTCATCTGGTTGCCCTAAATCTATCCACAGTTTTATATCGCCATCTAAAGCTTTTTCCCATATATCCGGTTCGTCGTCTTGCGATATGCCCTTGCAAAAAACTAAATTTTCATTCGCGTTTAGTACAAAAGCGACAACTCTCACCATCAAACGAAGCTCATTTTCCGATGGATGTTTCGCAAGCGTCACGTTATGTTCATGATAGTAATGCGTATCCATATTCGCTATGTTTAAAACCGCTTTGTGTATTGTCGCGTTAGCCGCCATTATCTTCCTTTTTCATTGTTTATTTTATCGTATCGATTACAATTTTATTGCGTCCGCTTTTTTTAGCTCTATATAGCAAATCATCAGCTATTTTGTACAGCGAGTCTCTGTCAACCTCATCATGGTTATTTACGCTAAAATCAATATATACGACGCCAAACGACGCCGTTACAAACTCGGAAGCGGAGTTTTGAGCATGCGCGATTTTTTGATTTTCTATGCTTTTACGTATTTTCTCTGTAAAATCAAAAACGTTGTTTTCATCATTCTCAATAAAAATCGCGCTAAATTCTTCCCCGCCTATTCTAAACGCGACGTCTCCCGCTCTTTTCATATGCGATTTCAAAACATTACTTATTATTTTTAAAACCTTATCGCCCTCTTGATGCCCATAAACGTCATTGTATTTTTTAAAATTATCTACGTCTAGAGAGAGTAAACAAAATATCTTTCTCTCTCTTTTAGCTCTATTCATCTCTTCGTTGAACACGTTATAAAAATGGCGTCTATTGTAAAGTTGGGTTAATTCATCCGTTATAGACAACGTTTCTATCTCTTTTTTATCGGTAACGTCATGACGAATGGCATAATATCCAATTATCTCTCCATTGTAATTGTAATCTGGATAAATTGCTGAATCAGCCCAAAAAAAACCACCATCTTTTCTTTTGTTTCTTACCTCGAAACGCCATGTTTTTCCAGCGGTGATAGTCTCCCATAAATTTTCATATACCTGGCTTGACGTGTCTGGATGTTTAACTACCGCATGCGTTTTACCTATCAACTCTTCTTTAGAAAAGCCAGATATTGTACAAAACGCTTCACTCGCGTCGGTGATTATTCCATCTAAATCCGTATGAGAAATAATG
>CALDOC010000358.1 GCA_937914675.1 uncultured Sulfurimonas sp. | reverse complement strand
AGATTTCCGATGGTGGCGTTTGAAGCGACGCTTTGAGCGAAACCGACGGAAACTCCAGCGGCCAAAAGTAGCAAAGAGTGTCCTAACGCGAAGGTTAAGATAAGTCCATAGGCGTAAACGTAACCACTGTTTGCGGCGACCGTAACTATCGCTATCAGCGGAGCCGAAGCGCATGGAGTACTCACGAGTCCAAAGACGACGCCCACTAAAAATCCGCCAAAGAGACGATATTTTATGAGTCTGACCATGATGGCGGATTTGTTTATCTCTCCGAGAACGCCCCAAGCGTACAAACCGATGAAAACGCTCAAAAGCGCTGCGACGACGTAAGCCCACAAGGGAGCGATGGAGAAAAAACCGCCAAATTTTGCGACGACAAACCCAAGAATGGAAAAACTAAGAGCCACTCCAAGAGCGAAAAGCGAGGCGAAAGCGTAAGTGTAGACGATTTTTTTGCGACCGCTCAAATCTTTGTTCAGCGCGACGGAACTTCCTACGAGAAGAGGCACCGAGATAAGCGAACATGGCGCTATCGCCGTAACGCTACCAGCTCCAAACGCTCCCAAAAAAGCTAACATGGAGTGCGAGTTGAGAAGCTCTAGAACGTATTCTTGCAAAAATTAGCCGTTTATAAAGGCGAGAACTTCACTCACGCTCAAAACTTTTCCAACGCTTACCACCTTGCCATCAATGACGAGTCCAGGAGTGCTTACCACTTGGTACTCCATAATTTTCATAATCTCCTCCACTTTTTCGAATTGAACGAATTTTCCGCTTTTGGCGATGGCTTGTTTCACCACCGCTTCAAGTTCTCTACATTTTTTGCATCCGGTTCCAAGTACTTCTATTTTCATCTTAACACAGCTCCTTTTTGATTGTTGGCAACAACTCCGACTCTATGAGCTTGAGAGTTTTTTCGTACTCTTCTTCCTCTTTGCCGCTTGGATCGTCAAATCCAACATGAATGGTTTTCACGGCTTTTGGAAACATCGGACACGTCTCTTTGGCGTTGTCGCAAACGGTCACGACCAAATCAAAAGCGGTGTCTAAAACGCTCTCAATCACTTTAGAGTGATACTCCTCTCTCCAGTAGCCTTTTGACTCCAAAAGAGCTTGCGCATGGGGGTTTACTTTACCACTCGCTTTTACTCCCGAGCTTTGGGCTTCAACGCAGTCGCCTAGTTTGGCGTTTACCAAAGCTTCCGCCATGATTGAGCGACAACTGTTTCCCGTGCATAAAATCAATACTTGTTTTCTCATAGTTTGCATTCTCCATTGTTGGAAGTTTTGTTTAAAGGGGGAAGAGTGATGTCGAGATGCTTAATCTCTTGCAAAGCTTCAAGGCGAAAGCGGTCAAGCGGACTTCTGATGGAGTAATAAGCCCACGTTCCTTTTCTCTGCACTCGCAAAAAACGGGCGTCTTTTAAAATTTTAAGATGACGTGACAAACGAGACTGAATCATGCCAAGCGAATTTTGCAAATCGCAAACGCAACACTCTCCATATTCGTCTATGAACCGTAAAAGCAAAACTCTCGTTTCATCGTTTAAGGCGGATACGCTTTTTAAAAATATTTCCATAAACTTCTCCATTTACGACATTGTAGCGCAAAAAAAGCACTATATCAATATATATTGATTTATGGATATATTCACCATATTTAGTTGTTATTTACTCTAATAAAATTACAAAAAACTTGTAAAAATCGTACCGAACTCCTAAATCGTTTTCATTCGGACAGGATAACCTAAACTTTTACTGGATTGACGAAGCTCTCTTCGTTTTTCATTTTTTCCCACAGCTCTTTGTCGGCCCAATCATTTTTGACTTCGTCGCTAAAAACAATCTCCTCCAAATTTATGCTTCCCATGTTTTTAGAGTAAGCGTCTTCTTTAAAAGCTTGC
>CALDOC010000357.1 GCA_937914675.1 uncultured Sulfurimonas sp. | reverse complement strand
CAAAACCCATTTCCTTTTAACGCTTCTGAAATCGACTATCTTTTAGTCACTCACGCTCATCTTGACCATGTTGGTAGAATTCCAAAACTCGTGAGTGAAGGTTTTAAGGGGAAGATTTACGCGACTAGCGCCACAAAAGAGTTGGCGTACATCATTTTACTCGATAGCGCAAAAATCATGAATGAAGATTTTGAAACCATGTATAAAAAAGCGGCTCGAAAAGCGATAGAAAAAAAACTGCAAAAACCACTCTATGGACCTCTTGACGTCCAAAAAACTTTTAACATGGAGTGGATAAATCCCGACTATGACGTTTACTACGACGTATGCGAGGGGATAAGCGTCGTTTACAGAAACGCGGGACACATACTCGGTTCGGCGTTTATAGAAATCTCGTATATGCAAGACGACGCGTCGCGTACAATCGTATTTTCCGGCGACATAGGCAATAACAACGATTTTGTGCTTCCACATTTGCAAAAATGCAAAAAAGCGGATTTTTTATATGTTGAAACCACTTACGGAGATAGAAATCACAAATCTCTAAAAGCGACAATCTCGGAGTTTAAAGAGGTGGTCGTTCAAACTTTAAAGGCAAACGGAAACGTTCTCATCCCATCATTCGCCGTTGAGAGAACGCAGGAGTTGCTTTGCATACTCAGAGATATGTACGAAAATAAAGAACTCCCAAAATGCAAAATATTTTTAGATAGTCCCATGGCCACGAAAGCGACTGACGTTTATCGCAACTATTCCGAACAATTGAGCAACGCTTGTCAAAAAAACATAAAAACCGATGGAACCATTTTCAATTTTGACGCTCTATTTTACACCCAAACGCCAGAAGAATCAAAATCAATAAACGAGATTCAAAGTGGCGCCATTATCATAGCCGGCAGCGGAATGTGCAATGGAGGAAGAATCACGAGGCATTTTAAACACAGAATTTGGGACCCTAAAAACGCGGTGATTTTTGTAGGCTATCAAGCCGTTGGAACGCTAGGACGCGAAATAGTCGACGGAGCGGAGTGGATCAACATTTACAACGAAGACATTATCGTAAAAGCTTCCATCCACACCATAAACGGTTTCTCCGCTCACGCCGACCAAGAGGGACTTGTAAAATGGATTTCTAAAATTAAAAATCTAAAAAAAGTTTTTTTGGTGCATGGAGAAAAAGAGAGTCAAATCCATTTTCAAGAGGCTTTAAAAAAAGAACTCGACGTTGACGCTCGCATTGTCGCTTATAAAGAGAAGATTGAACTTTAATCCTCTTTGTCAAAGTCGTCCAACTCTTGTTGATAGTTTTTTCGAAATCATTCAACCTCTTCACAACACACCATCTCCCAGCCCTTAAAAACTAACGCTATTTTCATATATCTACTTCCCATATCATATTGATTAAGCTGTTTTTTGGCTTGATTTATATATTTTTCTAAAATATTTTGATTAAACTCGCTTCGTTTAATATATTTTAGTTCAATAATGACTCCGTAAGGGACTTCCTCTTTTACAGGCTCTAATAAAATATCAATATAACCCTTATTTGATTCCACTTCACTTTTGAGTTCGTAAAACGTATTGAGATTGAGATATGCCAACATATAAGCTTTTACGAAGTTTTCACCATCAATGTAATCTCTTATAGACGTGCTACTTTTTATCATCTGGGCTATATAGTGAAATACGGATAAATCTTTACTAATTGCTAGTTCTGATAACTTTTCATCTAATTTTTCTATTTTCATATTATAATCACTAAAATCTCTATAAGCATAGTGGATAAACTCTGAAAGTAGTTTTTTGATAGTTTGATTTGGGATTTTAAATTTGATTTTAAAAAGCTCTTTTTCAATAGTCATAAAGCCCAAAGAGTACATAAAAGATTTAAAATTATCTTCATT
>CALDOC010000356.1 GCA_937914675.1 uncultured Sulfurimonas sp. | reverse complement strand
CCAGCAAAGATTCAAACGCCAGCAAAGATTCATCCCCCAAGGGGACTTCCTCGCTGCGCTCACGGCGAACTGTAGGAAAGCATCTCATTTAGCCACCACAAGCATCAAGACTTAGCCAGCAAAAGCGTCAACACTTGGCCACCGTGAGCATCTCAAATGTAGCCACTGGTCCATAACGACGCTCATATAAGATAGGATTAAGACAAAGAGTATTCTTCAACTATAATACACCTAAAAAGGTGTGAGAAATGAGGAGAATATCTGTGAACAATATTAAAGAGGTGTTGCGATTAAAATATCGCAATCAACTGTCCAATAGACAAATACAGACAATGACTGGAGTATCACGAAATAGCGTTGCCAATTATGCCAAGAGTTTTACGGAACTCGAGTCTTCGCTTGAAGAAATTCTAAAATTAAGCGATAAAGATTTAGTTCAACTTTTCTCCAGCGACAAGCCATCCGCTCCCAAGAAAAACGAACTCTCTCATCCAGACTGGAACTCCGTTCACGAAGAGTTGAGCAAAAAAGGCATGACTCGGCTCTTATTATGGGAAGAGCTAAAAGAAAAACAACCATCACTCTATAGCTATAGCCAGTTTAATCGTTATTACAAAAGATTCATTACGACCATCAACCCATCAATGAGACAAGTTCACTATAGCGGCGATAAACTCTTTATCGATTACAGCGGACTTACAATGTCTATCACCAATCAAATAACTGGCGAACTCTCAAAAGCTCAAATATTCGTAACCGTACTCGGCGCGAGCGGCTACACGTTTGTGCACGCCACTCCAACCCAGTCAACTAAACATTTTATAGAGTCACACGCGCAAGCCTTTATCTTTTATGGAGGCGTTCCAAACGTCTTAGTGCCAGATAACCTCAAAGCGGCGGTGATTTCGCATAAAAAGGGAGTTGTTAGATTGAATGACGCCTATAAAGACATGGCGTCTCATTATGGAGTCGCGGTTGAACCGGCAAGACCCTACAGGCCACAAGACAAGTCTAAGGTGGAATTAGGGGTAAAAGCGATTCAAAGATGGATACTGATGAAACTTCGCCATCATACGTTTTTTAGCGTGGATGAACTCAATCAACAGATAAATTTACTTCTTGATGGGTATAACAATAAGATTATCAGAAGGTTGGGCAAGAGTAGAACTGAACTTTTTGAAACTTTGGATAAACCACTGCTACATCCGCTTAGAGCGAATCAATATATTTTTAAAGAGTTTAAGAGAGCGACGGTAGGGATGGATTATCACATAGAACTTGATGGCAGCGGATACTCCGTTCCCTACGTACACTTAGGCAAAAAAGTGGATGTCGCTTACTCTTCAACATCCATAGTCGTCTCACTTGATGGCGTCGTAATCGCGCATCATCCTAAACTCTCCGAGAAATATCACGACTCAACGATACTCGAGCATATGCCGACTGAACATCAGTATCAATATGAAAAATGGAATCCAAGAAGAATACTAAATTGGGCTAATAGCGTAGGCGCGAATACAACGGCTCTGATGGAATTGATAATGCAAAATCACTCACATCCAACGCGAGGATATAAATCTTGCATGGCGATACTCAGTTTCTCAAAAACTTATGGCGACGTCGCGCTAGAAGCGGTATCAAGTGTCGCGTTAGAAATGAATAGTCATAAAGTGGCGTCAATTGAGTCAATGCTAAAAACTAAAAGTTATCTACTTCACAACCAGCGTCAAAGCGCTAACAACTCATATTTAAACGCTCATGAGAATATCAGAGGTAGCGAGTACTACTCAAAACTGACAAGCACAACGGAAAAAGGAATAAATTAATGATTACGCTATCAACGATTATGGAGCAAACAACGCGGTTGAGCCTCTCAGGCTTTAAAGAATCTCTAGAATTTCAAAGCAAAAACACTTCTTATCAATCACTATCCTTCGAGGAGAGACTCTACCATCTTTTTGAGGCTGAAATCAATCAAAGGCAGGACAAACGAATTATAAGGATGTTGATTTTCGCAAAGCTAAAAGACTCATCGGCGTCACTGGATCAGATTCAATATTTAGCGACAAGAAATTTAGACAAATCGCAAGTCCTCTCTTTGGCTAATTGCGAGTTTATTAATAAATCTCAAAACATTTTACTGACGGGCATGACTGGCACTGGTAAAAGTTTCTTGGCGCAAGCGCTAGCGAGACGAGCCATATCATTAGGTTATTCCGCAAAGTATTATAGGGTTACGGCTCTGCTTGAAGAGATTAAAATGGCGAGATTGGATGGCAGTTACACTAAAACTCTTGCAAAGATTTCGAAGTTCAAGCTTTTACTGCTTGACGACTTTGGAGTGACTCCACTCAAAGGAGATGAAATTAACGATCTCTTTGAAATAATTGAAGAAAGAACGCTTAACGGTTCCATTATTATCACGGCGCAACTCCCCATAAAAGAGTGGCACGCGTATTTAGGAAATGAAACCATAGCTGACGCTATGATGGATAGACTCATTCATACTGCTCATAAGATTGAGTTAAAGGGTCCATCCATGAGAGAATTGCTTGCGAAGGCTTAATGTATTTGGCCACCCTATGTTAGAATGTCATAAGAATATTTTTTAAAAATCCTCTGGCCAAGTGTTGACGCACATGGGTGGCCAAGTGGATGCTTGTCTACAACGAATTGAAAAATTATCCCATGACACCAGTAAGAGAAATATATATGTTTCTAATGCATGGTAGAAGATTTGGTGAGGTTGTTACACTAGAATGGAAAGATGTAGATTTTAAAAATGCTACTTATACAATAAGAGCATTAAATAATAAAGCAAGAATCGATATGACGTATCATCTGTCTCAACGATTATTAAGTTCCTTAGACACTATAGGAGTGAAAGATGATGGTTTTGTATTCGCAAAAATTAACAATAAAAATGAGCACTATAGTGATAGTACAATTAGAAATCATTGGGAACAACCAATAGTTATACATCAAATACGAAACTGTATAGGTATGTATCTCCAAAATGAATTAGAGTATGGCATTGATATTGTTGAAGCGATATTAGGACACAAACAAAACAAAAAAGTGACTAATAGATATGCAAAAATCAATTATACAACTATTGGTAGAGTTGTTGATGAACTGTTGGATGATATTTTTGATGAGAAGACTATAGAAGAAGATAATGATGATGATGAAAAACTTAAGCAATTACAGGCTTTATTTCCTGAAAAGTCTATCCAA
>CALDOC010000355.1 GCA_937914675.1 uncultured Sulfurimonas sp. | reverse complement strand
TAGAAGATCCAAAAAAACTTTTTTTAGAGCTAGAAGAGCTAGCGGCGTTTCCGGCCGCGGAACGACTATACGCGCTTTTATTCGTACTTGCGGCGTTTCTTGAGAAGCTTTTGTTGTTCATGAGAGCGTTTCCTATCATGTTACCCATAAGAGAACCCGCGGCAACGGCCAAGATGGTTCCAGCAAGACCCATTCCTTCTCCACCGCTATTTTGCTGAGTGGTCTCACTTGTCCCATTTTGCACTTTTTGATACTCTTGCTCCGCTAAAGCTTTCATCTCGGCTTCATTCATGAAGCGCTCAACGGTATTGCCATTTGCGTCTTTCTCACGAATGATGGCTCGGCTTGGTCCATCCGTCGGCATCTCTTCAATGACAACGTATTTACCGTTTGTTTGTTGCTCTATAATCAAAAATTTATTTTGTTGCTTCTCTTGCGGCGCTTCGCAACCTGTAATTACGCTCATCATGAGCAATCCCGCGCTACCAAGCGCCACGCCGCTAGCTATCGAAGAAATATGTTTCATTAATTTTCACCTTTTAATTTTTGTTTATCTAAAATTATAACTTTTTTTAGTTCATAATCATAAAACGTTACCGTTTTTCTTCCATCATAATACGAATCTCCATTATAACTATGTTTGTTATCATAGAGGGTGACGTCTTTATCCATTAAGATCCATTCTCCAACGCGATTGCCAATAGGCGCAATTAAAGTGAGAGAGACAACAAAAAATAGACTTCCAAGAATAATAAAATTGATTTTATTGTTATCTAAATAGGTGACAAGAAATCCAATTAAAGCTGAAAATAGAGCAAAAATAAAAATATTTTGATGGTCTGCAAATAAAATATTGTAGTAGACGTTAATTTTGTAAAAGTCGACATAGTGCAGTTTTATGCCTAAAAAGATGAAAAAGTCCAAGATGAACGTAAAAAAAACACCAGTTAAAAAGGCTTGAAAAAATTTACTCATCTTAATTTCCTTACTCTTTTCGAATTCATTTTCAAGAGAGACGACGACTCGCCCTCATGAAGCGACTCTTTGTCTTCTATGATTATATCAGCTTTTTCTTCACAAAACTTTCTGTCAAAACGTTTACCTGATTCGTTTGCCGACGTAGAGTAATTCCATTCGCTTTTTAGTAAAGAGGAGTTAAGCTTGTTCTTCGCCACTCTAAAGGCGATGTTTTTTATAATAAAAGTAGTTTTTCTTGAGCGACGCACGTAAGATTTTTTGGAATTGGGGATTCGATTTCCATCCTCTTGAAGAGCTTTAAAGTTCTCATAAACTTTTATAAACGGCTTGGATGAATCACGAGATTTTACGCTTTGAAGTTTTGTCTCGTCTTGAGACAAAAAACCGACAGTTGTGTCGGTTTGAGTCAGGACTACGTTCACTATTTTATTAGAAAATCTTGCAGCGCCATTGGATTTGACCATGAGTCGTCACGCATTTCATCGAGTGCGAGTATAGTCGCGCGAGCCGCGCTTAGAGTCGTAAAGTATGGAATATTGCGTTTAAGAACTTCTTGACGAATCACAACCGCGTCTTTTTTAGACGTGTTGTTGTCCGAAGTGTTTATAGCCATTGCGATTTCATCGTTTTTCATGCTGTCTTCTATGTTTGGACGCCCTTCGGAGATTTTAAGAACGCGTTCGCATGGGATGCCAGCGGCCTCTAAAATAGATTGAGTTCCTTTTGTCGCTACAAGTTTAAAACCATGTTTGACCAAACCGGCGCCAATCTCCGCGGCGTGTTGTTTGTCCGAGTCTACAAAAGAGAGAAAACAGGTTCCGCCGGTTGGGATTTTATTTCCCGCGGCTAGTTGCGCTTTCGCAAAAGAGATGCCAAAGTTAGAGCTAATTCCCATAACTTCACCAGTTGATTTCATCTCAGGACTTAAAACCAAGTCGGCGCCATAAAGTTTATGGAAAGGAAAAACCGCTTCTTTGACAGAGACATGGCCCTTTAGTTTTGGTTTGAGCAGACCATTTACGTCTTGAACAATGTCATATTTGTCAT
>CALDOC010000354.1 GCA_937914675.1 uncultured Sulfurimonas sp. | reverse complement strand
CGTATTGCTTTTAAGCTGCAAATCTATCTGCTTGTCATACTCTTCTTTGAGTTTTAAAAATTCCGTTTTACTCTTGCCAGCTAGTTTTTTAGTCGTAATTTGGACAACGCTTAGAGGATTGATGGCGCGGCCGTTTTTTCGCAACTCGAAGTGCAAATGTGGACCGGTCGATCGGCCCGTCGTTCCCACGTAACCTATCACTTGACCTTTTTTTACCTTTTGACCTTGGCGAATTCCTCTTTTAAACGATTTCAAGTGGGCGTATCTTGTTTCATACCCATCAGCATGAGAGAGTTTTATAAGGTTTCCATAACTACCCATTCTCGCCGAATATCGGACGCGACCGCTTCCCGCCGCTCTCACGGGCGTGCCGCTTCTCGCGGCGTAGTCAATCCCCAAGTGCGCTTTCCACTTGTGCAAAACTGGATGCCATCTTCGTTTTGAAAAACGAGATGACAATCTAGCTCCCAAAACGGGACTAGCAAGTAAAAATCCTTCTACTTCGTGAGCGTTTTCATCATAGTATCTTTCATCTTTGTTCAAATAAATAAAGTGGCGTTTACCGTTCATCTCAATCATGGCGGACTTAAGATTTGGCATGGAAAAAGGCTGATTAAGACGATACTTTTGTTCATAAATCATAACGAGCCTGTCCCCTTTTTGTATGCCATTTTTAAAGTTTAAGGAGTGTTTAAAACCTTCCACAAAGATTTGAGCCAACTTTTTAGAGCCTGTGTCTTTTAAGATGTTGTAATTTGGCGAGAGCGTTATCGTCGTGGAGAATATTTCAATTTTTGTATCGCTAATGATTGGTATCGCTTCAAACGCGTAGGAATCCTTGCTCTTGTATATGTGAATTTGCAATTCATCGTTTAGTGGCAGTAAAATCTGTTCTATAGAGCCATTGGAGTCTTTCGAAATTTGATAATGCACGCCAGCTTTTATCTCTTCGGTTAGCACCTGATCGTCTTTGTCTAAATTGTAATAAAGCGTTTTGGACGGGAGCTTGTTTTTTTCCAAAAAAGTGATGTACGTCGTTCCCTTTTCCAACCTATCTCTTTGAACTAAAGAGGCGAAAATAGACGTTGTGAGTAATAAAAATAAGAAAAATCGTATCAAAATATAAACCTAAAATAAAAATAGGTAAAATCTTAACAAAACTTGGCTTAGTATGAGGTTTGTTTGATATAATCGCACATATTAATACCATAAAGAGTACACATGAAATATCTGTTTTTACTAATCACAATTGTTTTTGGAGTCAATGCGAGCATTGTAAAATCACCTATAATTAGCTTAAACGCAGACAAGTCAATCGCTACGTTGCAAGGCGATAAATTAGACGTTGGAATGAGCGGTTTCGTCTTTCATGACGTTAGTTCAAATCACAGCAGCATCCTAAAAAACGCGGTCGTGACTCAGTATGACCAAGAGACTCAAACCGCTACGCTAAAACTAAGCGATTACACTGGACTGAGAAACAATTCTCTGCCGACTGGAAAGTGGTCCGTTGAAGTTGGAGACCATGCCGTATTCGCTTTTGGATATAACCGTTCGCTTCTTATCGCGCCAAGCGAGGAGATATATCACCAGATAAGTAAAAGCGTGAAAATCCAATGGATTCACCCGGACTTATTTGCAACCATTCTCTCGTTCAACGGCCATCCAACGCCTCTAAAAAGTGATTTTGAAGACATGAGCGTGGCGACTAGCGTGGGATTATTGTTTATATATTTAGATAAAAAAGTGTATATGCTCGACGTGAAAAGTTTTCATATCTTAAGCATAAGCGACGCTCCATTGACTCAAGACAGCGTAAAACTCCCTTTTTACTCAAGAGTTGATGAGATAGAAGCCAACTGGTTTGGAGAAGGCAGCGATAAATTGAAAGAGTACGAGCCTCATTATTATGAACTTTTGGCAACTTTTAACAAAAAAAACGAGACTCTTTACGAGACAATAAAAAATGGCGACGTAAAACTACGCCATCTACTAACAAAATTTGAAATAGGAAAATAACATGATTGACATGAAGCATTTGCACTACTTCGCATCCATAGTGGGCGCGGATAACATTTACAGCGACAAAGCTCACCTTATCGCTTACTCTTACGACGCCACGCGTGAACATTTTGAGCCCGACGCGGTTGTTTTTCCTCGCCATGAAGAAGACATCAGCGCCATTTTAAAATACTGCAACGAGCACTTAATCGTCATCGTTCCTCGTGGAGCCGGAAGCGGTTTTACGGGTGGCGCGTTGCCAAGTAGCGGAGGAATCGTTTTGGCTTTTGAAAAACACATGAACAAAATCCTTGAAATTGACATGAAAAACATGGTAGCCATCGTGCAACCAGGTCTGATAAACATGGATTTGCAAAGAGCCGTGGAAGCCGTAGGACTTTTTTACCCGCCAGATCCAGCGAGTCAAGAGTACTCGACCATAGGCGGAAACGTCAGTGAAAACGCGGGTGGAATGCGCGCGGCCAAGTATGGCATAACCAAGGATTACGTCATGGCGACTCGCGCGGTTTTACCAAACGGCGACGTCATTAAAGCTGGAAAACGAACCATAAAAGACGTGGCGGGTTACAACATTAGCGGCATCTTGATAGCCAGCGAGGGAACTCTCGCCGTACTGACTGAAATAACTTTAAAACTGATACCCAAGCCAAAACTGACCAAAACGGCCATGGGGATTTTTGACAGCGTTCATCAAGCGATGGAAGCGGTCTACAAAACAATGGCGAGCGGAATCACTCCCGTCGCCATGGAGTTTTTGGACAACTTGACAATCCGCGCGGTTGAGCAAACTTTTCACAAGGGCTTGCCTATTGACGCCGGAGCTTTGTTAGTCACTGACGTAGATGGAAATCTTGAAGACGATTTGAACTTTCAACTCGACACCATAAAAAGAGTTTTTAATGAAAACGGTTGTAAAGAGTTTAGAATCGCCAAAGACGACGCAGAGGCGAAAGATCTATGGTTCGCAAGAAGAAACGCCAGTCCGTCTTTGAGCGTTTATGGAAGCAAAAAACTCAACGAGGACGTAACGGTGCCGCGTTCGGCTCTTCCAGAACTTTTGGAAAAATTTTACGCCATTGCTGACAAATACAATGTTAAAATCCCATGTTTTGGGCACACTGGCGATGGAAACGTACATACCAACGTAATGGTGGACGCAAAAGACCCCGAGCAGGTAAAAATAGCTTATTTGGCGATAGAAGAAGTTTTTCAAGCAACTATAGATTTGGGTGGAACGCTCTCGGGCGAACATGGCATAGGCCTTGCCAAAGCGCCTTATATGCACATGGCGTTTACGGACGAAGAGATGAACCTTTTCAAATCCATCAAAAAAGCGTTTGACCCCAATAACATCTTAAATCCCGCTAAGATGGGACTCAACTAAAGAAAAATGAAACTAAAAGCCGCGCAAATTTACAAAAAAATCAAGCCTTTTATCACGTCTTTCATAGACAAAGACTTGACGCTTTTTGCGGCTAGTCTTAGCTTTTACACCATCTTTACGATCATACCTCTTCTTCTCATCATGCTGACTCTTTTAACCTCTCTTCCTAGTTTTGAGGAGCATTACGAAACCATAAAAACTTTCATATTTTCAAACCTCATGCCTGTAAACTCTGAAGCCCTTATGGGACACATTGATGTTTTTTTAAAGAACTCCGCAAAGATGGGAGTTATTGGTTTGGCTATGATTTTAGTGGCTTCTCTTCTATTTTTTAAAAACTTCGAGTACATCGCCAACAAAATATTTCATGCAGAGGCTAGAGGTCTTTGGGATAGCGTTACGACGTACTGGACCATGCTCACTTTAACGCCGCTCGCCCTGGGCGTCTCTTTTTACATTACTGGCTACATCGCCACTCTTATGGCTTCAAACACCTTAACTTCTGGTTTAAACATTCTCCCTCTCGTTCCTTATGTCATTATTTGGGCTCTATTTTTCTTGATTTTTCAAATCGGCGCAAACGCGAAAATAAATCCAAAAGCTTCGGCCATAAGCTCGTTTATAATCTCAATCGTATTTAGCGTAAGCAAAAACGCCTTTATATATTACGTGTTTATGAACAAATCATATACGACGATGTATGGTTCTTTCGCCATTGTGATGTTCTTGTTTTTATGGATATACGTCTCTTGGATCATATTTATTTATGGCCTGAAATTATGTTATTTGATAGACGGCATATATAAAAATAGAGAGAGCGTTCAAGAGAGTGAAGAGTAAAAAAATTTTCTTCCAAACAGCCAATAGCGAGAGAATGACGTAAAATGCAAGCCACTTCGCGTCAAGCGCTATTTTAGTCGCGTTTGTATCCAAATTTATCAATAACTTTAAAAAAACATCCAATGAATCTCCAAAACCAATCAGATGCAGAAATATGCTCAGTGGGTAAAAAACGCTAAACAGAGACGTCCAAACAATGGAAAGAGGATGATAAACGCTAAAGTTTCCAAAGATGATTATGGAGTACGGAATCATCAAAACATAGACCCAAAACGGCACTAAAACGAATTGCCAGACCTTGCTTAAACCTTTGTAGTAAAGTAAAAATAAAAAGATGTAAAACACGCCAGCCACGCTTAGCCAAAACCCTAGGCTAAAAAGCAATCTCGGAAAAAGCGCCAATAGCAAAATAACGCTCAAAAATAGCGTCTGCGTTGAAATGAGTTCCATGCCTCTATCGTACAGAATGAAGCCGATTACGAGCATAACGAATGCGCGAAGAAGCGACGGAGGCGAATCTAAAAACAATAGATAAGAGAGCAAAATTACGGCTATTATGATAAAAGAGTCCACTTTATGGCTTCTGTATGGAAAATATCTATTTTGTAAAAATTTATATGGATGTTTTAGTAAAAAAAATAACAACGCGGATAGCACGCTCAAATGAAAACCGCTGATGGCGACAAGATGAGACACGCCTAGCGAAGAAAACTTGTTTTGGATATCGCGCTCCAAAGGTTTGGCGGTATAGAGCGCTTGGTAGACGCTTGTACTATTTTTGTCTTGATGTTCATGAGCTATCATAACGTTCAAGCTGTTTTTTGCCGATAGGTCCAAAGAGAGGTGAAGAACTTTGCTAAAAGCGTAAAAACCAGTCATGTACTCATAAAAACTTATGTCGCCCGCCCATATTTCAAGCTCTATTTTTTGGCCTACGTGCGCGTTAACTCTCTTCTTGCTCGTTGTGTAAAACACAAAATCATCATCGCTCTTTAGTTTGAGAACTTGATATTTTTTAATTTTGCCGCTCTTTGCAAGCTTTGTTTTTTCGTACTGTTTTTGCAGCGTCGCAGTGACCAAAGAAGAATCGAATTGAGTGAGTCGCTTGTAGTTGTTAAACTCCATAAGTAGCGAGTAAGTCGCTATGAATAAAATAGCGAAAGACGCCAAAAGAAAATCTCTTTTAGAGCTAAATAAAGAGACTTTCGTTAACATCTAAAGAGTTGGCATTGAGAAGCTAGGCTCACCTATGTCAATGTTTGCAGACCTTGTGTCTACGTTTTCGTAAACTGTTTCAACTCCATGCGAATACGAAGGCATGTCGACGAAACGAGTGAGCTTTTTTTGAAAAACGAGTTTGATGTGACCAGTAGGCCCGTTTCTTTGTTTTCCTATTATAATCTCGGCGTCCTCTTCCTCTTTTTCCACATACGTGGAAACGTACTCTTTGCCCTCGGCCTTGGCTTTTTTCTCAGCCTCTTTTTCTTCTTTGTAAAGATAAATGTCATCACGATACACAAACAAGATAATGTCCGCGTCTTGCTCAATCGAACCAGACTCGCGAATGTCGCTTAACATTGGACGCTTATCCGCGCGAGCTTCTAGTCCACGATTTAACTGTGAAAGAGCCACAACGGGCATCTCAAGCTCACGAGCCAACAGCTTAAGCCCACGAGAGATTTCAGAGACTTGCAAGTGTCTATCTTGGTTGCCGACTCCTTGCATGATTTGAAGGTAGTCAATTACGGCGATCTCTATTTCGGGATGTTGATTTTTCAGTTTTCTGAGTTTGGAACGGAGTTGATTGATGTTGATGCTCCCTTGGTCGTCCACAAACAATTTAACGCTGTTCATTCTGTCAATCGCGCCGTTTAAAGAACCCCATTGGTCGTCGTTCATATCGCCTACGCGGAGCTTTTGAAGCGGGATGGAAGTTTGTATGGAGAGCAAACGCAACATCAACTGTTCAGCGGGCATCTCTAGCGAGAAAAAAGCCACCCCTTTGCCTTGTAAAATAATGGAGTTTACGGTGTTTAAAATAAACGAAGTTTTTCCCATGGCGGGACGAGCGGCGATGATAATCAAATCGCCCTTGCCAAAACCAGTAGTCATTTTGTTAAGCTCCGCGTAACCCGTGTCAACGCCAACAAGCACGCTGTTGCCACGCGATTTCATCTCTTTGATGTATTCCATCGTGTCATACGTCATTTTGTGAGCGTCTTTAAAGTCGCTGGTTTGATTGTCTTGAGTGATTTCATAAAGTTTTTTCTCAACGATGTCAATCACTTCGGCGGATGGCAAATCCTCTTCAACGGTCACTCTTTTTATCTCAGTGGTAAGCGCTAGTAGATGACGCTTAAGCGATTTGTCTTTTATCTCATCGACATAAGCTTTCGTGTTTGAGATGGGGTTTGCCGAGAGTATCTCAAGCAAAACCTGCTCATCGAACTTTTTGATCTTAATAAGCTCTTTTTTTATAAACTCTTCATCTATTGGCTGATCTTTTTGAAAAAGCAAAAGCATGATTTTAAATATGTCTTGATGGGCTGGAAGATAAAAATCATCCTTCTTGAGCGCAACGCTAAGTTCGTCAAACTGACTAGGTTCAAAAACTATTGAACTTAAAATACTTCTTTCAAACGCGAGGTTGTATAGGTTGTCTTGCAAGTTTTACCTTTTTAGGTTCATTTTAGCGCATGTTAAATTAAACCAAGTCAATAAACTTTTGCATGACTTAGCTTTATCAACCTTTTTGAATGAAGCTGTATCCTAAAAAGCCCAAACCAAAAATCATTGCCAGTATGGTTAAATATTCTAGCTGTTTTTCTTGATTTTCTTTCAATATTGAAGAATCGAACGTTGTTGGTTTTTCAGTGCCAACCCTTTTGCCAGAAACCTTCGCTTCCATTCTGGCAACGTTTATGGCCGCCATCTCATTTTCAGTAAGTCCCTCTTGCGGAATTCTCCAAAAATGGACTACTAAAGCGATCAAAAACATCAAAATTCCAAGAGCTCTAAAAATATTGGTTTTATGTTTAGAAAAAAAATTCATTTCCGAGCCTTTATTATCTTATTGTAAAAGAAATTATGTCAAAATCACGATATGAATCTACTTAAAGAATTTGCTCTAAATGATAATTGCTCCTATATAAAGGGAAATACGCAATCAACTCACTATAAAGTCATTGACAATAGTTCCGTAGATGATTGTCAAAACTTAATTGAACGTGGTTTTAGACGTTTTGGAAAGATGTATTTTAGACCTATTTGCGATACGTGTCATGAATGCCAAAGCGTTAAAATAGACGCAGTAAACTTTAAATTTACAAAATCAGTAAGACGCGTTATAAAAAAAGCGTCCTCTTTTAAAAGCTATATGCAAACGCCAACTCTCACTCGAACTCATTTAGACCTATTTAAAAAATATCATCTTCACATGAAAGATAAAAAAGAGTGGGAATACCATGAAGCCACTCCTGAACACTATTATGAGTCTTTTGTTAGTGGACACAGCGACTTTGGAAAAGAAATTTTATACTTTGATGAAGATAAATTAATAGCCGTGGATTTAATAGACGTGCTTGAAGATGGCATATCGTCAATCTATTTTTACTATGACCCCGACTATGGTTCGTATTCGCTTGGAAAGTTGTCTCTTTACCAACAGATTGAGATAACCATCCAAAGCAAGAAAAAGTGGGTCTATCTTGGCTACTACGTAAAAGAGTGCGATTCACTATCTTATAAGGCGCAGTACAAACCATACCTTACTCTCCAAGGAAGACCAACGGAATATGAAGAATATACATGGAAGGAATGATTCTACTTAAATAACTCGTTTTTTTGATTTTCTCTTATTTCAAGTTTTTTTCTAACCACTTCGTCTTCAAGTTTTTTCTCTAACTCCGCTTGCTTTTCTTTATCAATTTTTCTAATTCTTGCAATTCTCTCTTCTTCTTTCATTTGTTTCGTTTTATAAAGTTTTCTCTGAGCCTCTTTTTTAGCTCTCAACTTTGCGTCATTATCCAAATAAGTTTGAATTACTCCAGAAGCGTTTATATCTTCAACATGGGAAAAATAGTAATTAATTATCTCATCTTTGTTAGCTTTCGTATCTAATAATCCACTATTGATTAATTTAGAAAAGAGTAAACTATCCTCTTCTTCAAGTGAAGTTTTAAATTTTCTTTTTACGCTGCGAATGAAAAAGTCATTACTTTGTGAAAGCGTTCGTAATTTGTTTAAATACTCTTTTTTATCTATATTCGTATCGCCCGCTTCAATAGCCAAACCATAAATTTTTGTATTTTCTACGTCATATCTATATTGCGCTATCTTATCGCTATAAATTTCATACTGCTGTATATCTTCCAATTTAGAGATTTTATTGACGTTGTCATATATAACGTCGCCTAGCGCTGAATAAACTTTTGGATTGTGAGCGAGTAATATTGTTGCAAAAAAAGTGATGAAAATTATTTTTTTCATTATATTGCCTATTTTTATTTGTATTATATCAAATAATTTTAATTATGCGGATTTATAGCTTATAAATGAGAGAATGATACTTTCACAAAGTGAAAGTATCGGGGTTAATCAATATTAACCGTTACGTTTTTTCTGAATCTCTTCAGATACGTTTCTTGGAACTTCTTCATAGTGATCGAATTCCATTGAGTACGTAGCGCGTCCTTGAGTTGCCGAACGTAAGTCGGTTGAATAACCAAACATTTCAGCAAGAGGAACAAACGCGTCAACGATTTTGTTGCCTGAACGGTCGCCCATGTTGCTAATTTGTCCACGACGACGGTTAAGGTCACCGATAACGTCGCCCATGTAATCCTCAGGAACTTCAACTTCAACTTTCATCATTGGCTCTAAGATCGAAGGTTTCGCTTTTCTACAAGCTTCTTTGAAACCCATTGCCGCCGCAAGTTTAAACGCCATCTCATTTGAATCGACTTCATGGTATGAACCGTCATAAAGAACAACGTCGATGTCTTCCATTGGGTAACCAGCGAGAACGCCGCCAGCCATAGACTCTTTACAGCCTTTTTCAACTGCTGGAATATATTCTTTAGGAACGGAACCACCTTTGATTTCATTGTGAAATACAAATCCAGTACCAGCTTCACCGGGAGAAACAGTAAGATAAACATGTCCAAAAGCGCCGCGTCCACCTGATTGTTTAGCGTATTTGTACTCTTGATTAACTTTTTCTTTAATTGACTCGCGGTAAGAAACTTGTGGAGCGCCAACTTCAGCCTCAACGGAGAATTCTCTTTTCATTCTATCTACAAGAATTTCAAGGTGTAACTCACCCATTCCTGAAATAATGGTTTGACCAGTTTCTTCGTCAGTATTTACTCTAAAAGAAGGATCTTCAGCGGCAAGTTTGCTTAAAGCGATACCCATTTTTTCTTGGTCAGCTTTAGTTTTTGGCTCAACTGCAACAGAGATAACTGGCTCAGGGAAATCCATTCTCTCTAATATTACTTTTTCGCCAATTACTAAAGTGTCTCCAGTTGTAGTCGACTTAAGACCAACAACGGCACCGATTTCACCTGCATAGATCTCTTTAACTTCTTCACGCTTAATAGCATGCATTTTTACTATACGGCCTATTCTCTCTTTTTTGTCTTTAGTAGTGTTATGAACAAATGAACCCGCTTCTAATGAACCACGATAAACACGAATAAAAGTCAATACCCCAACAAACGGGTCAGTCATTATTTTAAATGCCAACGCTGCAAAATCACCCTCATTTGTAGATGGAACCGCTACGTGAATTTCTTCATCATCCATCATTGAACCAGTTATTGGCGCACACTCATTCGGAGATGGAAGGTAAGCGACAACGGCGTCAAGCAGAGTTTGAATACCTTTGTTTTTAAAGGCCGTACCACAAGTCATAGGAACAATTGCCATACCAAGCGTAGCCGCTTTTATAGCCGCTGAAACTTCTTCTTCTGAAATTTCTTCACCTTCTAAAAATCTTTCTGCAAACTCTTCATTACCATCAACTTCAGATAAAGACTCAAGCATTTTTTCTCTATACTCATCAGCTCTATCTTGTAAGTTTGCAGGAATCTCTTCAACATGGTAGTTAGAACCCATAGCTGCGTCTTTATCCCAAACAATCGCTTTCATCTTAACAAGGTCGATAACACCATCAAACTCCGCTTCTGCGCCAATAGGTAATTGGATAGGAACTGGGTTACCTTTTAAACGGTCACGAATTTGACGCTCAACTTCGTAAAAATCCGCGCCTGTTCTGTCCATTTTGTTAACAAAAACAATTGAAGGAACTTTATAACGATTTCTTTGTCTCCAAACTGTTTCTGATTGAGGTTGAACACCGCCAACCGCGCAGAACACTGAAACGGCGCCATCAAGAACGCGCATCGAACGTTCAACTTCAATAGTAAAATCAACGTGTCCCGGAGTGTCTATAATGTTAATTTGCTTACCATCCCACTCACAAGTAGTCGCGGCGGAAGTAATAGTGATGCCTCTTTCTTGTTCTTGTTCCATCCAGTCCATCGTTGCGGCGCCATCATGTACTTCACCAATCTTATGCTCACGTCCCGTATAGAATAAAATTCTTTCCGTTGCCGTTGTTTTACCTGCATCGATATGCGCGGCGATACCGATATTTCTTACGTCTTCTAGTTTATGTGATCTTGCCATTGTGTCAATGCCTTAAAGTTATTTGTTTATAGAGTTGGACCTCTTTTTTAAAAAAGAGCGTTCTTACTTAAAAAAGAGGTCATTGGAGTGACTCATGTTATGTGAAACATGATACTCCAACATTGTTACCTGAATATTACCAACGATAATGAGCGAACGCTTTATTAGCTTCCGCCATTCTGTAAGTATCTTCTTTTTTCTTAAACGCGTTACCTTTATCTGATGACGCGTCCATTAATTCATTTGCCAATTTTTCAGCCATTGTTCTCTCATTTCTTTTACGAGAAGAGTCAATTAACCATCTAATAGCTAATGATAGTTGACGTACAGGGCGCACTTCTACTGGAACTTGGTAAGTAGCACCACCAACACGGCGACTTTTTACTTCAATAATTGGTTTAACATTGTCAATAGCTTCATTAAAAGTATCTATGCCTGATTTTTCACCACGAGAGCTAATGATATCCATTGCGCTGTAAATGATTTTTTCAGCTGTTGATTTTTTACCATCATACATTACTTTATTTATAAACTTCGTCAAAACTTTGCTTCCATAAACTGGATCTGGCATAACTGGACGAGTCGGGGCTTTTCTTCTTCTCATATAGAATTTTCCTTATTCTTCAATTTTTTCAAATTTACTCAAAATAAATTACTTAAAATTTATCCTGTAGCTATTGAACGTTTTTCTGGCACTAAATGCCGATACCAAATTTGTTAAAACAAATTTGCGTAATTACTTCTTGTAAAATTATTTTTTAACTTTAGCTTTTTTAGTTCCGTATTTAGAACGAGCGACAGTACGATTAGCAACGCCAGCGGTATCTAAAGCGCCACGAACGATGTGATACTTAACACCAGGTAAATCTTTAATACGACCACCACGTACAAGTACGATTGAGTGTTCTTGAAGATTATGGCCCTCACCACCGATATATGAAATAACTTCAAAACCAGAAGTTAATCTAACTTTTGCGACTTTTCTTAAAGCCGAGTTAGGTTTTTTTGGCGTAGTCGTATAAACACGAGTACAAACGCCACGACGCTGTGGACATCCAACAAGCGCCGGTGATTTTGATTTTTTAACCACGCGTTTACGCTCATTACGAATCAGTTGATTGATTGTAGGCATACAATTCCTTATTTACTTAATTTTCCAGTAGAATTTAACACTCTAATAGTATAGAGTATTATAGACACGGAATAATACATAAATTGTAATTAAAATTAGCTTATTTTAAGGAGTGTTTAATTATTTTAGATCACTTCAACTAGACGCGGCTCAAGATCGAACGATGGAGCCCAGATTCTTTGATATAATGTCATCACGTATACAGATATTTTAAATAACGGAATAACCAATGAAAGAACAAAGTTACTTTTTAGAACTAGGATTAATGAATACTCTTAGAGTTGATAGACATACGCCTCATGGCGTGTTTATTATGGCGCAGGATGGCAACGACGTGCTTCTCCCGCAATCTTTCGTCACGGACGAGATGATTGAGGACTCGCTGATAGAAGTGTTTTTATACACCGATTCGGAAGATAGACTCATAGCGACTACCCTCACGCCAACTGCAAAGTTAAATGAATTTGCGCTTTTTGAAGTGGTCGACACCGCTCCATTTGGCGCGTTTATGAACTGGGGCTTGGCAAAAGACTTGCTTGTTCCAAATATGTTTCAAAAAACTCCCTTCGTCGTGGGAGAAAAAAGATTCTTGAAGGTTATCTATGACGAACGAACGCATAGACTTGTGGGAACTGAAAAACTTGGCGATTTCTTTGAAAAGCGCATTAAAAATTTAGCTCCAAACAAAGAAGCGAAAATTCTAGTGATTTCTAAAACCCCACTAGGTTTTAAATGCATAGTGGATGACAAATACGAAGGGCTAATTTATCACAATGAGATTTTTGAGACTATAAATCTTGGCGATGAAAGAACGGCATACGTTAAAACTATAAGAAAAGATGGAAACATCGACCTTACTTTAAGAAAACCAGGCACTAAAAAGAGTGGCTCGACCGATGAGAAAATCTTATCTTTGCTAAAAGAAAACAAGGGAATCATGCCCTATAATTACAAAAGCGACGCGGACTTAATCAAAGACGCATTTGGTTTAAGCAAAAAAGAGTTTAAACGCGCTCTTACCTCGCTCGTAGACGCTAGAAACATAGAAGTAAAAGATACTGGAATTTATATAAAGGAGTAATTTTGGCGAAAAGAAAAGCGATAATGGACCTCTCGTCAAAAAATATAGAATTCTTTTTAGAACGAACTTTGTATAAAGCGCTGAATTTCAATCCTAATTCAATGAGTTTAGAAGTTAAAATTTTTGAAGATGGAGTTGAAGTTGGACAACAGAGCATGTCGTTCGCGCACATTCCAAAGGAAATTAAGAAAATTGTAAAGCCTAATTAGTGAAAATGAATACTCCCAAGAATGTATTGGCATTTGGGAGTAATAAAGAAAACGAGGAGAATCGCAGTAGAATTATATATTGCGATTGTTACAAAAGCGTTAAGAATATTTATATTTTTTAGTTATCATTTAAAATATACAAACTATAGGGGTAATTATGCAAAAATGCGACTCATTACAAGAAGTTAGGGATGAAATAGATAAAGTTGATTACGCCCTCGTGGAATTAATCTCACAAAGAAGTCATTTAGTCCGTCAGGCCGCGTCATTTAAAAATAGCATAGACGAAGTTAAAGCGGATAATAGAATTGAAGCCATTATGCAAAGAGTTCGTAAAAAAGGCATAGAGTTGAACATAAATCCAAATATGCTTTCAGAGCTGTTTACAATAATGATTAATGAAATGGTTGAAACGGAAATAGCGGAATTTAGAAATTCTGGTTCATTCTAAGAGCCAGTTAAGCTCAGGAGCTTAACTCCAAGAGTTCATTTTACGCCATTTCAACGCGTAAAATAATATAAACAGGTAACATAGAATTCCTAAAAGGTATGAAGTCTGCATGTCTGCGCTTAGCTGAGAAATTTTTCCAAAAGCCAAAGGCAAAATCGCGCCACCCGATATCGCCATAATAAGCAAAGCGCTTCCTTTGGCGGTGTTTTTTCCCAAACCTTCTAACGCCAAAGGCCAGATTGTCGGCCAAACAAGCGCGTTTGAAAGTCCTAAAAGAGCCACAAACGTTACGCTGTTTGGAAGTGTGGCTACGGCGCTCCAGCCCCATAAAATTTGAGAAATCGAATGACTTGTCGTGGAGCTAAAAACGACTCCAACTATAAGTAAAATCCCAAAAATGGATGAACCTACCAACGCCTTTTCTTGCGAAATAAATTTTGGGATAAAAAAGACGCCCACTAAATATCCCATAACCATAAACGCCATAGTGTAAGACGTTAGCGCCGTTGCGTTTATTAAGCCTATGTTTTGGGCGTACAGACCAATGGTATCGCCAGCGATAACTTCCACTCCAACGTAAAAAAAGAGAGCCAAAGCGCCGAGGACAACGCGAGGATAAGAAAAAATGGACTTATTGTCAGCGCTATCTGTTTTAAATGCCAATTCTGGAAGCGACGACAATTTGACAAACGCTATTAGAGAGATTAGAACTAAGGTCATGGCGATGTATGGCGTCACCAATCTTAACGCCAAATCTTCCGTCTCCAACGTAGATAAATTTTCCGTTGAACCGATGCCTGAAAAAATCAAAGCCGTGAAGACGAGCGGAGCCAAAACGCCAGCGCTTTTGTTCACAAGGCCCATAACGCTTATGCGCATGGCGGCGCTCTTGAGAGGACCAATCAAAACTATGTAAGGATTTGAAGCGGTTTGCAAGATTGTGAGTCCCGTGCCTAAAGTAAAAAGCGCAAGCAAAAAAAGTCCATAATTTGCCATGAACGCCGATGGAATAAAGAGTAAACTACCAACCGCCATAACGCCAAGCCCTATCGCCATGCCATTTTTGTAACCCGTTTTTTCTAGAAGCGCCGCCATGGGAAGAGCCATAACCGTATATGAAATATAAAAAGCGAACGTAACGAACAACGCTTCAAAATCGTTTAAATCTAAAATAATCTTTAAAAAAGGGATAAGCGAACCATTCAACCATGTGACAAAACCGAATATAAAAAACAACACTCCTATGATAAACATAGGAGCAAAACTTGATTTATCTCGCACTTTTCAAACCTTCCAAATATTTCGCCACGCCATCTTCATCGTTCGTATGCGCTAAAACTATTTGCGACAACTTTTTTACTCCATCTTGAGCGTTGGCGACGGCTACCGACGTTCCAGCTAAAGCGAACATTCCGACGTCGTTAAAGTTGTCTCCAAAGACCGTTAATTTTTCTAGGTCAAATCCTACGTATTCGCTTACGCTTTTAATTCCATGAGATTTATCGGCGTCTTTATGAAGGATGGTAAGGAAGTAACATCCAACGTAAGCTTCGGGAGCCAATATATACTTTAAATTCTCACCAAAAACCATCTCTATCTCTAAAACCAATTCACGAAGCAAATTTTCTTCTCCCATGTACACCACTTTAAAATTTTGACCCATTCCCTCTATATTTTCGCACTCTTGAAGATTATCGTCTTTTGTATATCTCGTAAGCACTTCCACTTGATATTTGTTTAAAACGTTAGAGTGCAAAAAAGCCTCATTTAGTTCCCCATCCGCTAAAGATAAGATAAAAGGATAAATGCCTAACTTCGATCCCTCATAAACAATTTCGTCCACAATCTTTTTATTGATAAATTTTGTATCAATGATTTTCTTATCTTTGGTGGCTATTAAAGAACCATCTAAAAGTATCATCGGAGCGTTAACGTCTACTCCATTTAAGAACTGCGTCGTTTTTTTGTAAGTTCTCGCCGTCGCGACGCTCATGAGAGAGTTTTTTGCATAAGAGTTCCATATTTTTTTAGTATAATCGCTTATCGACAAATCACTTCTTAAAAACGTATGGTCCAAATCGGTTATATAAATATTTTTCATACTGAAAGTATAGCTAAAGAGATAATAAAATATAAGGAACTTTTACATGGAAAGTCAAAAAGTAGCGGTTGTCACAGGCGCGAGTAGTGGAATTGGTAAAGAAATATCTTTAAAACTTTTGAGTTTAAACTATAAAGTCATTGGCGTTAGCAGAACTATCGAAAACGCAATAATTACTCACGAAAATTTCATACCGCTTCAAGCGGATTTAGCCAATATGAAAGCGACTTTAAAAGTGTGTGAAATTCTTAAGCAAGAGGATGTTTATATCTTAATAAACGCGGCTGGCTTTGGAAAGTTTGAGCCTCATGAAGAGCTCTCTAGTAAAACCATAATGGACATGACGTCGCTGAATCTTACAACGCCTATGCTTTTGACCAACGCCCTACTGCGGACTTTAAAACAAAATTCAGGGTATCTTATGAACGTTAACTCCATAGAAGCTTTAAGGGCGAGTAAGTTTGCTGGCGTTTATGGCGCTACAAAAGCGGGACTAAAAGCTTTTGGCGACTCGCTTTTTGAAGAAACGAGGAAAAGTGGACTTAGCGTCACAAACATCAATCCCGATATGACGCAAAGCAACTTTTATGATGAACTGCGTTTTGAAACAAGCCCGAATGAGGATGAAAAATTATTCCCCTCCGACATTGCGGACGCGGTTGAGCACATACTAGGCATGAGAAAAGGCGCGGTTGTAAGCGACTACACGATTAGAAGTTTAAAATTTGGGATTTCTAAAAAATCTATGACTTGACGTCAAATCTTGGAGGAATTTTCTCTTGAGTTGATTTTAAAAAAGTTATACTCTTCTTCATCTGCACCATAGAAGCTTCGGTAGCGTCTTTTAAAGTTTGAACGAGAGCCTTCGCTTCCCTTATAAGGTGAATAGCGGACTCTATCTCTTCTTTTTTGTCAAGCTGAGGAAGATTTTTCATCAACTCACTTAATTTATTTAGGTCTTTTTCAACGATGGCTATGGTAAGCTGCTTAGTCCACATCCGTAGTTTCTCTCCAAGCTTCCAAAAGAACCTTAAAAACGTTACTACATTCATCAAGCTTTGAAATGTCTCGCTCATTTCCAGCCTCAGCTAAGAGTTGAATCTCATAATTATACAAACCCACAAGATATTCAGAAACCTCGCCTTGACTCATGTCCAGTACGGAAATTAACTCCGTTATAACAGCCGTTGAACGATTCGTCCAATAAACTCTCTTTTCGATATCTTTATCTTTTATCGCTTTTTTAGCTTGGGCGTTAAAACGCAAAACACCCTCGTAAAGCATTATTACCAACTTCTCTGGCGATTCAATGCCTATGTTGTTTTGAGTGTATATGTTGTGAGCTGTATTACCATACATCATAAATCCTTTTAATTAATTGTCTTCATATTGTTTTATATTGTACATATCGACGCGTCTCTCATTTTACTTTAATGCATCAGCGCTAAATTTACTAATTTGACGTATTCGCGTTTGACAGCTGCGTAAATACGTCAGACGCGGAGCTAAACTGTTTAATCATTAAATCGTACGCGGCAAATTGTTTTTTCATAATCGCGTACTTAGCGTCCAATCGCTCTGTAGCGCTTATTTTACTCTCTTCCAAAGAAGATATGGTTGCCGTAAGAGAATTTTTGATATTGTCAAGATCTCCATTTGTTTTCGTATATCCATTTGCAATGTCATAAAAACCCGTAAACGCGCCACTCAAAGCGACAACGCTTCCATCTGTCTGAGTATAATCACCGCCTGTAAAAAACGCCTCTACGTTAGTTGGGTTTTCATCTAGTTTAGCGTTAAAGACCGTTGAATCTACGCTCATCTTTCCATCTCTATCAACCGTAAAACCATAATCTTCCATACTTCCGACGCCACCCGCCACGCTATATATCATATCCTGTATGGCTCTTTTCATGCTTTTAATACTACTATCGCCAGAAAATATGCCTCTAGTCGAACTATCCGTGCTTGGAAGCGTTTGCCTATCTAGTTCTGTAATAATTGAATTATATTTTTCTACAAAACTATCTATCTTTGTCGTTATGGCTTCACGGTCTTGGCTCACGCTGACATCGGAACTACCTGGTTCTTTTAGCGCTATGCTATAACCGGTAATCAAATCATCCACGGTATTGCTACTTCGGGTAATGGTTTGTCCATTAAACGTAAACTGATTGTCTAAGCCTGATTGAATGGCTGCATACGCTAAACTAGTATCCGGATCAATTGATGGAGTCGTGCTCAAGCTTGTATCCGTCGTTAGCATGGAACTAAGTCCAGCGCTATTATCGACAATAGATATATCATTGCTTGCTCCAGTTCCAGCCGAGCTAATAAAAAGACGGGATTCCGTCGCGCTGATTTGCACGACCGTGGCGTCCACTTGATCGCCCGCGCTGTCATTTATTAGCTTTTTTAAATCATCCAAAGTCGTCGTACTGTCATACTCAATATCCACGGGAGTTCCCGAACCCACGCTCAGAGTGAAAGTGCCGGTTCCAACCATGCCCGACGCGACAAGATCGCTACCAGACGCAAAAGCGCCAGATTGTTCAATCTGTTTCGTTGCTAGATGATCTACGTTTATTGTAAAATCCTGAACGTCGCTATTTGCAGACGCAGTAACTTCAACCGAAGCGCCAGTAACGCTACTTTTTCTTCCATCAAAAAGAGACGCGCTTTTTAGCGCGTCGATACTGTCTCTAAAATTTGTCATAGTAGCGTCTATAACTTTTAAACTATCTTGCTTATCGTTTTCGTTTGCTAAGTTTAACGTGATTGGAGTAATCCTCTGCGAGTCGTCAGACGCTCTAAGCTGATCCAATACGTCTTGCGTTAAAATTCCCGAGCCTACGCCTAGTGAACTAATACCCATAACAAATCCTTTTGTGTAATAATCTTTCATTATTATAATCTTTATAAACTACAACATCGGCGTATATTGCCATATATTGAGCTTTTGTTTGTAAAAATTTTGCAATTATTCTACTTTACCAAGCAACTATACGAAACATAATTGCAATATGGTGAAAAATTAATCATATTTATATATTTAATTATTCATAAATCAGATATACTAATATACTAAAAAATATATTCAACTCAGGAGAAATAAATGGGAAAATTTGTTAACAACGTAGAAGAATTCTTTGCTTTTTGTGAAGAGAATG
>CALDOC010000353.1 GCA_937914675.1 uncultured Sulfurimonas sp. | reverse complement strand
TAGATAATTTAAAAGAGTTATCTCAAGATATAAAAAGCTTATAAGGAAAAATAATGATATTAGATTGCGCAATTATTGGTGGAGGACCGGCTGGTCTTACTGCGGGGCTTTACGCGACGCGTGGTGGTTTAGATAACGTTACTATGTTTGAAAAAGGCATGCCTGGCGGACAAATAACTCAAAGCTCGGAGATAGAAAATTATCCTGGAGTTACTGGAGAGATTACGGGTATGGATTTAATGATTCCATGGCCCGCTCAATGTCAAAAGTTTGGTCTTGTTCACGCCATGGTTAACGTAACGAGAGTTACTAAAAGTGGTGATCTTTTCACTATACATAAAGAAGACGGAACTACGACCGACGCTCATAGCGTTATCATAGGAACGGGTTCTTCTCCTCGTCGAGCTGGATTTAAAGGCGAAGACGAGCTTTTTGGCAAAGGCGTTAGCACTTGCGCGACTTGTGACGGTTTTTTCTATAAAGGAAAAGAAGTTGCGGTCGTCGGCGGTGGAGACACCGCGTTGGAAGAAGCTCTCTATTTGGCAAAAATTTGTTCAAAAGTTTATCTTGTACATAGACGCGACGCTTTTCGTTCGGCTCCAAACACTGTAAATAGAATTAAAAACACTCCAAACATTGAACTTGTTCTCAACTCCGTTCCCGAGGAAGTTTATGGCGACGCGACTGGCGTCACGGGATTAAAAGTAAAAAATAAAGAGGGAAAGATTCGCGACATTAAAGTTCCAGGCGTATTTACGTTTGTTGGAAACGACGTGAACAATGAAACGCTAATTCAAGAAGATGGAACTTTTCTTTGTGAAATGAACAATCAAGGCCAAGTCATGGTTGACCTTGGCATGAGAACGTCGGTTCCAGGACTTTTTGCCACTGGAGATATGAGGGTTGAAGCTCCTAAACAAGTTGTAAGCGCCGCGGGCGATGGCGCTGTTGCGGCGCTAAGCGCCATATCTTACGTAGACGAGCTTTTAAACTAACAATATTGAAGTCTTGCTACTTTTTTGTATGCTGATGTAATTATTACGCATTATATTTTAGGTATAATGCGCTATAAATTTTAATAAAGGACGTAAAATGAAACTTTTACTAATTCTTCTCTTAAGCTCGGTCTACTTGTTTTCTTCGGAAGCTTTTATCAGCTCAAGCGACCTGAGAGAACAGATGCCAAAAAAGAACTTGGTGATATTAGACACCACTAATCCAGATACTTTTGATAAGGGTCATATTCCTGGCGCGCTTCGAGCGGACATCTCTGATTTTCGACATAGCGTAGACGCGTATCAGCTTATGAATTCTTCAAAGACAATAGAAACGGTAGCGAGATCGCTTGGAATAGACAATGACTCCATAGTTGTTATTTATGGTCATAACCAACCTAAAGAACTTCTAAAAGCTAGTTATATAGCTCTCTCTCTCATCACCAATGGCTTCGAAAACGTATCTATATTGAATGGTGGTTACGCCGCTTGGATAGAAGAGTATGAAGGATTTATCTCTAAAACGCCTCGAACTCCAAAAACTGGAAATTTCGTAGCTAAATTCAATCCAAACATTTTAGTGGATTTAGATTACGTGAAAGACAACATAGGAAAAATTCCAATGATAGAAGCGAGACCGCTTAGATATTTCAACGCAGAGGCTCAATCCAAAGGCGTAAAGAGATTGGGGCATATCGCTAAAGCGAAAAGTAGCGCTTGGAGTAATAAATTTGATACGGATGAAACAATAAAATCAAACGAAGAGCTCAACGAAGTATATATAAAAACAGATGGTCTTAATGCGGAAAAAGAAGTGATAACATACTGCACTGGTGGACTCGAAGCTTCTATGAACTGGTATATACTCCATGAGCGCTTAAACTTTAAAGACGTGAAAATTTACGACGCTTCAATGCGAGAATGGGGAAATAGAGACGATACCCCTATGGAAAAATAGAACAATACCTATACAAAGATGAATAAAACAATTTCTAAAATTTCAGAAATCATTTTTCTTATTATCTTTATATCAATGGTTCCTGTACTTTTTTTCTTTGATGGGTCGAGTGCGATTTTTTGGACAGCCATAATTCCACTCTTACCCATCGGTTTAGTATTGATTGGATTTTCCAATTGGAGAAACAGTTGTCCACTTGCGTTTTTTTCCAAAATTTCACAAAAACTTGATTGGGTTGAAAAAAGAAAAGTTCCATTATGGTTTGAAAACAACTTCTATTTTTTGCAATATTCACTACTCTTTATAGCTTTATCGCTTAGACTCGCCATAATCAACTTTGACAATATATATTTGGCAATATACTTGATACTAATCATAACTTCCGCCTTTGCCACTAACCTTGTCTTCACTGGTAAAAGTTGGTGTAACTTTTTTTGCCCTGTTGGCGTAGTTGAAAAAATATACTGCGTTTCAAACGCTAAAAATTATATGCAAAACTCGGCATGTTCCACATGTACCGCCTGCAAACAAGATTGTCCCGACATTGATATGGAAAGTAACTATTGGAAAGAAACTCCAAGTCAACAAAAAAGCTTTGTTTTTTACTCATTCCCAGGCATGATTCTAGGATTTTATTTATATTTTTACCTGCAATCGGGAAGTTTTGAATATTATTTTTCTGGTGCTTGGGCTCATCATGGAGTATCCATGCTTTCAGATGGCTTTTTCTTTATAAAACACATTCCTATTTTTATCGCTGTCCCTCTCACTCTCGCTTCTTTTAGTCTAGTTAGTTTTTTGATATTTAAGGGAGTTGAACAGATTTTATGGAAAAATCACATCATCAAAAATTGCGACTATGAGACGTTGCAACATAGATTAAAAGTAGTTACCGCGTTTATTTCATTCAATACGTTTTACGCGTTTGCAGGCGCTCCATCTTATTCACACTATCCATTAATCTATTCTTTATTTTACTTTTTTACGATTTTTGTTTCAACGACTATTTTATATAAAGAAATATTTAGGCAAGAGAGTTATTTTCTTCAAGAGAGATTCGCGCTCAAATTCATTAAAAGATGGGATTCCGTAAAGGCTATTCCAAACAATTTAAAAGAAATTTATTACACCTACGTAAATGAAAGTAGTAGCAAACAAGAAAGATTGGACAGATATAAAGAGACCGTTCAAGATTTATTGCAAGAAGGGATTTTGAATGAAGACAGTATGGTAATCCTTGAAAAATTGCGAGAGCAAATTGGAATTTCATCAAAAGAGCATCTTGGAGTGATTAAATCGATAAAAGTCAAACATGAAGATTTATTCGACAGTAGTATAGAAAAATCAACTGAAAGAAGATACCAAAAAGATAGCTATAAAAATATGATAATGGACGCGCTAAACGCTCATGTAGACTTAGACATAAACTATCTCAAATCCCTTCAAAAGCAATTTAACATCACAGATGAATTGCATCACAAAATAATGGATAGCGTATTTAACACAAACGCAAAGATACATTCTGAAATTTTAGAACTATCTAGCGAATTAAGCTCATTGCTAAAATTACAAGCTTCCATATATGATGATTCGTCGCGTGAAATATTATTTTTAAAGTATAGCGTTAGAAATCAATTCAATACGATTATTCAAGAACTGTTTGCGCTTCTTTTTATCATCTATGAAGATCATAGAGAGACGCTAAAAATATTAGCGAATCTTTCCAAAGGTAAGCATGTTGATGATAATTTTAAGTTAACTAAAGAGACTTTGAGTTTTATGAACGAAGAAATTTCCGACAAATTATTATCTCTTAGAGATGAATTTAATCTACAATTAAATAGAGTAAGAAAAAATGACAACAAAGCGGTCATAATCAGTTTACTCCATCATACGGATATAGAAATCTCAACGGCCGCTTTATTATGTACGCGACATAACCCATCGGAGTACCTGGCCGGAGTAAATTTAGATTGGTTCGCTCTTAGCAATAATTTTTATGTAAACGAGTTGTTGCAAAAAATTCTATACCAAGCAAAAACGCTAGCCACTTATGAAAAAATGATGTACCTAAACTCCGTACCGCTCTTTCAAAATTTAAAGTTACAGGATTTGAAACTACTCGGAAAGTCTACAAAAGTCCTTAGATTCTCACCTGATGAATACATTGTCGAACAAGGAGGCGTAGGAGACACGCTATTTATTATTATAGAGGGAAAAGCGAGAGTTGAAATAAACAACAAGAAAAGAAACGTACTCACAGACAAAGACTATTTTGGCGAAATAGCCATTATTGGGGATATAAAACGGACGGCCTCAGTCAAAGCCATAGAAAATTTAACGGCTCTAACCATATCGAAGAAAAATTTCAAAAGCTTTTTAGACGAAAACCCAGATATGCACGAAAGCCTTATGAAAAACATGATAACAAAGTTACTTAGCATGCAAGCGTCGTAATAATTAATCAAAAAAGCGTAAAAGATTTGGTATCATTTTAAAAACGGATATTGAAGGCAAAACTATGATTAAGATCGGTGTATTTGGGGCAAGTGGCAGAGTTGGCAAACTTCTTTTAGAAAATATAAAAGAAACAAACAACATGAGTGTAAGTAGCGTTTTTGTTAGAAATAGTTTGGATTTTTCCATTGACCCTTCCATCCTTGTAACTTCTGACATGAAATCATTTCTAAACGCAAGTGACGTCGTTATAGATTTTTCTTTACCTGAAGCCTGTGAAATCCTACTCGAGCAATCTATAAAAACTCCAAAACCATTAGTAATAGGGACAACTGGATTAAATACTCATCAGCTTAATCTACTCAAACAAGCGAGTGAAATCATGCCCGTTCTTTACTCTACGAACATGTCTTTAGGAGTGGCTCTTTTAAACAAGTTGGTATATCAGGCCTCCGCCGCTCTGGATGGTTTTGACATAGAGATAGTTGAAATGCACCATAGACACAAGAAAGACGCGCCAAGTGGCACAGCGCTTACTCTAAGCGAGTCGGCTGCGGCTGGTCGTGGACTTGACATCCAAAAAGTCCGCGTTAGCGGCCGAGATGGCAACATTGGAGCCAGAACTAAAGATGAAATCTCCGTCATGGCTTTAAGAGGCGGAGACATCGTTGGTCGTCATACCGTTGGTTTTTATAACGATGGCGAATTTATCGAGCTTAACCATACGGCGACTTCAAGAAGCACGTTTAGCAAAGGCGCAATTAGAGCCGCTGATTGGTTATCGGATAAAGAAGCTGGACTTTATTCCATAAGCGATTGTTTAGAACTAAACTAGTTCTAAACGTCAGTAAGTCTCACTCTCACAGACTGCTCATGAGCGGTTAAGCCCTCGGTGTTTGCGATTAACGCGCACTCTTTTCCTATCTCGTTAATGCCTTTTTTACTAAAAGCGATAATGGAACTCTTTTTCATAAAGTTCTCAACGCCTAGTGGAGAGTAAAACTTTGCGGTTCCGCCTGTCGGCAAAGTATGGTTAGGTCCCGCTACGTAATCGCCTATAGCTTCTGGAGTGAAATGACCCAAAAATATGGCTCCCGCATGCTTGATGGACGCCAGAAGTTCAAATGGGCTTAGCGTTGCAACCTCTAAATGTTCAGGCGCTATTTGGTTCATAAGATTAACCGCTTCATCCATGTCTTTTGTAACTATTATGGCTCCGCGTTCTTCAATCGATTTTCTCGCAATCTCTTGACGTGGAAGTTTTACAAGCCAATTCTCTATCTCTATTTTCACTTCATCGGCTAATTTTTGTGACGGAGTTATCAAAATAGAACTCGCCATCTCGTCATGCTCAGCTTGAGAAAGCAAATCTATCGCTATGTGATTTGCGTTGGCGCTATCGTCGGCTAAAACGCCTATCTCGCTAGGTCCCGCTATCATGTCAATGTTGACTTCACCAAAAACCATCTTTTTTGCGGTAGCCACAAAAATATTTCCCGGTCCAGTTATGACGTCAACTTTAGGAATAGTCTCCGTTCCATACGCCATGGCCGCAATCGCGCTAGCGCCACCGACTTTATAAACTTCGGTAACGCCACAAAGATGACAAGCGGCCAGCAAAAGTTCATTTGGCTCATTATCAGGCGTTGGAGTGCAAATTATGATTTTTTCAACTCCAGCGACTTGCGCGGGAATGACGTTCATAAGAAGCGAAGATGGATACGCTGCTTTGCCGCCGGGGATGTAAAGCCCCGCGCTATCAACCGCCGTCACTTTTTGACCTAAAATCGTGCCATTTTCTTCCGTGTCGAACCACGATTTAGGTTTTTGTTTTTCGTGATAAACTCTGATTCTATCATACGCCAAGTGAAGGGCGTCTCTCAACTTTGGATCTATGCTTTCATAAGCTTTGCTCATGGAATCAGTTGAAATCTTCAAGTCCGCGTCTGTTTGAGGCGACCAATTATCAAACTTCGCTATATGTTTTTTTAGAGCTCCATTTTTCTGAGTTTTAATCTCTTCAATGATTCCACCAACAATACCGCTCACATGAGCCATGTCCATTTTTCCACGACCCAGCAGCTCATCAAAATTTTCTTGAAAATTTTCATCATTTACATTTATAAACATCATATTTTTTTACCACTCTTTTTTATTTCGTCAAATTGCGTTTTAACAACGTCTAAGCCCTGCAAAAAATTCTCAGCGTCAATGGCGCCAACTAAGGGCTGATACATAGGCTCGCCATCAGATTTTAAAAACCATGTCGAAGGAGTTCCCGGTCTCCACAGCTCTCTTGGAGTATAATCGTTTTCATCCGTATAAGATACTATGGAAACAAAATTTTCGTTTAGTTTTTTTATCACTCTCTCATCTGAAAACGTCGTTTTCTCCAAAATGACGCAATATTTGCACGTGTGACGAGAAAATACGAACATTACGGGTTTGTTCTCTTTCGTCGCTTGCAAAATTCCCGAGTCAAAATCCTTTGCCCAACGTATCTCAGTCGCCATCAAGGAAGTTGCAAAAAGCAAGACCGCATATATAAAAATTTTACGCATGTTTTTTAACCTTTTTAAGTAATTCTTTCGCGCAAGCCTCCGCGCTTTTATTTGTTACGTCTATTACTATATCTGAAACTTTTAAATACTCGGGTCTTCTTTGATTATAAAGCTCTTTAGCGCTCTTTAAATCAACTAAAAGCGGTCTTTTTTTCAACTTGTTCTTCGCGTTGGGATGCTCTTCAATTCGTTTTATTATTTCATCAAAAGGTGAATCTAAAAAGACTATGGTAGCCATGCTTTTTAAATTTTTTTGCTTATAAAAACCGCCACCCGTTGAAATCAAGGTATCTCGTACGCTATGTTCAAGCCATTGCGATACTCGTTTTTCTAAATTTCTAAAATACTCTTCCCCGTCATCTTGAAAAATTTGTTTAATCTTTCTGTTTTCCATACTCTCTATTAAGTCATCCGTATCGATGGTCATATACTTAGAATGCTTGACAACTTCTCGAGCCACGCTTCCTTTTCCCACTCCCATAAAACCAATTAAAATAATATTTTTCATATATTTTCACCTTGTGATACACTTTTATTTAAGTCTGGCATTATACTCTAAAATATTTTAGTGTTTAATAACACTAGGTATAATAAATTTTTAAAAAATCTATCTATGGAACTATTATGAAAAACAAAAAAATCATGACACTTGGATTTGCGTCGGCTACAGTCGCTTTTAGCCTTTTTTTCACTTCAAGTTTGTTTGGCGACGCGACAGTAAAAGACGCTGAAACTTCGAGACTGCAGGCGCTTACGAAGTTTACCAAAGTTATCAGCATCGTTGAACAGTATGACGTTGATGAAATAACAATTGAAGAGTTGATTGACAAAGCGCTCGATGGAATGATGAAAAATCTTGACGCGCATTCAAATTATCTCACTGAAAAAGATTATAAAAATCTAAAAGTTCAAACAAGCGGTGAATTTGGCGGTCTTGGAATAACTGTTGGAATGAAAGATGGAGCGTTGACGGTAATCGCCCCCATAGACGGAACTCCTGCGGATTTGGCTGGATTAAAATCAGCTGACATAATCCTCAAAATAGACGAAAAATCAACAATTAGCATGACTATTGATGAAGCGGTTTCATTGATGCGTGGAATAGTTGGCGATCCTATTGACGTCACGATTGTAAGAAAAGGTGAAGTGAAACCATTGAAGATACACATCGTTCGTGGAGTTATCACCATTGAATCGGTTCACGCCAAGAAAATAGGAGAAGACACTTTATATATAAGAGTTGCAAGTTTTGATCAAAAAGTTGCAAAAGACGTTGCAAAAGAGATTAGAAAAAACAAATCAACAACCAAAGGAATTGTTTTAGATTTAAGGAACAACCCAGGAGGACTGCTTGATCAAGCTGTCGATTTAGTGGACTTATTTGTAAGCGAGGGCGATATTGTTTCTCAAAAAGGTAGAAATAAGAGCGATAATAAAACATACTCCGCTTCTAAAAATAGCACCATAACCGAAGTTCCAGTCGTTGTTCTTATAAATGGAGGAAGCGCAAGCGCTTCAGAAATCGTGAGCGGAGCGCTTCAAGATCATAAGCGCGCTGTTTTAGTCGGAGAAAACACTTTTGGAAAAGGAAGCGTTCAAGTGGTTTTGCCAATCACAGACACCGACGCCATAAAACTCACAATTGCTAGATATTATCTTCCAAGTGGACGAACGATTCAAGCCGTTGGAGTTAAACCAGACATTGAAGTCAATTCAGGTGAAATAAAAACGCATAAAAATGAATTTGCCATTAAAGAAGCGGACTTAAAAGAGCATCTAGAACAAGAACTTGAAAAAGTTAATGAAAAAAAAGAGATCAAAAAAGAAGATAAAAAAGCAAATAAAGATATAATTACGCCAGAAATGCTTGATAAAGATATTCAGTTGAAAGAAGCGGTTGATATCATAAAAGCTTTAGTAATTACAAAAGGATAGACTACAATGGAAAAAAGAGAATTACTTTACGAAGGCAAAGCAAAAAAACTATTTTTAACCGATGATGAGAACTTGGTTATTTCAGAGTTTAAAGATGACTTAACGGCTTTTAATGGTGAAAAAAAATCAAGCGAGGCTGGGAAAGGCGCGCTTAACAATAAAATTTCAACTGAACTTTTTAAACTATTACAAAGTAAAGGAATTCCAACTCACTTTGTGGAGATGCTTGATGACAACCATATGCTCCATACTAAAGTTGACGTTATTCTGATTGAAGTTATTGTTCGTAACATTGCTACGGGAAGTCTTACTCGCAATCTTGGCATCAAAGATGGAACCATTCTTCCTTTCACGTTAGTTGAGTTTGATTATAAAAATGACGCTTTAGGGGATCCTAAACTCAATGATCAACACGCTCTCATCTTAGGACTAGTAAAATACCAAGACGAACTTGATAAAATTCGTAGAATGGCTAGAGAAATCAATGACATTCTCAAACCTTATTTCTTTGAAAAAGGTCTTAACTTAGTTGATTTTAAACTAGAGTTTGGAAAAGACAAAAATGGAAACATCATCCTTATTGATGAAATCAGTCCTGACAACTGCCGTTTTTGGGATGTGGATAGTGGAGAAAAAATGGACAAAGACAGATTCCGTCAAGGTCTCGGTGGTTTAACCGTAGCTTACGAACAAGTTTTAAATAGAATATTAGGAAAATAAAAATGAAAGCAATTATAAACGTATCTTTAAAAGCGGGTGTTTTAGACTCTCAAGGAAAAGCTGTTCATCATGCGCTTTCTTCTCTTCACTTTGACAATGTAAGCGATGTTAGAGTAGGTAAGCAAATCATACTGCAACTCAACGAAACTGACAAAACAAAAGCTATGCAGGACGTAACTATCATGTGTGAAGAGCTTTTGGCCAATACCGTAATTGAAGATTACGAGATAGAGTTAGTCTAATGAAAGTTTCTATTTTACAGTTTCCTGGAACCAACTGCGAGTACGACACTCAGCATGCGTTTGAAGATTTAGGCGCCGCGACTCAAATAATATGGCATAAATCTGACACAATTCCAAGTGATACAAATCTCCTCGTAGTAGCGGGTGGCTTTAGTTATGGAGATTATCTCCGCAGTGGCGCTATCGCAAAATTTAGTCCTGTTATGAAAGCTGTCAAAGAATACGCCAACAATGGCGGTAAAATTTTAGGAATTTGTAATGGTTTTCAAGTTTTAACGGAAGCCGGATTACTGCCAGGCGCGTTAAAAAGAAATGACGGACTTCATTTTATATCTAAACACCACCACTTAAAAGTGCAAAACAATGATAATGTATTTTTAAAAAAACTCAACAATGGAGATATTGTCAACATTCCCATAGCGCATCATGATGGCAACTACTTTATAGATGAGAGTGGTCTCAGAGAGCTTCATGAAAATAATCAAATTTTATTAACCTATACTGATAAACATGGTAAGATGAAAAATCCAAACGGTAGCGTAGAGTCTATTGCTGGCATTTGCAACAAAGAAAAAAACATATTTGGTCTCATGCCTCATCCTGAGCGAGCTATGGAACTGTTGCTTGGTTCTGATGATGGAGTTAAAATGCTTCAAGGCTTTTTAGAATCGTGAAAAAACTACTTTTACTAACTCTACTCTTTACTTTATCCCTCTTTGCAAACAAAGTTATATACCTAAGCTATGATAAAGTTCCACAAAGAGTTGTAAAAGGTGAAATCTTTTCCGTAACCATAAAAGCTCTCTCTACTCTTAAAGAGTTTGAACAGATTGATTATAAATTGTCAAACAGTTACGGATTAAAAGTTTTAGACGATTTTCCCTTAAGAGAAAAAAGAGGCAAGTATTACTATGAAACTTTTCATTTCTTAACGACAAAAGGAACAGTACAATTACCCGACATAACCGCGACGCTCATCAACACCAATTCTAACGATCATGAAAGTAGTTTCTTGAATGGAGCTAAACTAAACGTAATAACCCTCAACCCTAAAAAAAACTTTTCCAATGTAATTGCCGACTCACTGGAACTCGTTGAGTATAAAACCACTAGTTACGACAATACTCACAACATCGTTATATTTGTAGCCACCGCTGTAAATAGCGACATTAGATCTATGAATTTTGAAAACGTTAAAAAGCAAGGCATTGAGTCCATAACCGAATCCTATGAAAGCTCTAGAATTACTTACTATGTCGTTATTGGGAAAAAGCTAGAAAACTTCTCGTTTTCCTATTTCAATTTAAAAAAGAACAAATTTTCACTTATTAACATCCCAATACTAGTTAATGACGATAGCGTTGTTACTCAAAGTGATTTAAAACCAAAAGATCAGTCTCACAAAGAATTAAAAATCAAGATATCCGCCGTTATTGCATTTGTTGCGTTTATATTTATACTATGGAGAAAAAAATACGTCTATCTTGTATTTATGCTGCTGCCTCTCTCGTATATAGCATACCTCTCAACTCCAGAAAAACAGATATGCATTAAGAAAGGAAGTCAATTGTATTTGCTTCCCGTTCAAAATGGAACAGTGTTTGAGACTACTCAAAGTGAGTATTATCTGCCAAAAGAAGGCAAAGTAAAAGGTTTTATTAAAGTGAAATTGAAAAATGAAAAAATAGGATGGGTGAAAAATGAAGATATTTGCTCACATTAGCTGGTTTATCGCGACTCTAATAATTTTTATCGCGCTCACGTTTTCAATTTTATTTCACTTTTTAATGCCTCGACCTTATGCGAGAAAACTTGCCGCTTGGTTCATTAGACTGACCATATTCTTCTCTACAAATACAAAAGGGGAAGAAGATGCTGACGTGCAGATGTTTCTTATAAATCACCAAAGTGATTTAGACATAGGAGTCTTGGAGACTACTACAAAAAAAGATTTGGCTTGGGTTGCAAAAAAAGCCCTCTTCGAAGTTCCTTTTTTCGGTCTAGCCATGAGTCTTCCCGAGGATATTGAAGTTGAAAGAGAGAGTAAAACTTCTTTAGTAAAACTTCTTCGCGCGGCTAAAGACAGGCTTGGTAAAAACAGAGTCATTGCAATGTTTCCAGAAGGTACCAGAACGAGAACAGGAAGAATGCTTCCTTTTAAATCTGGAGCAAAAGTTATCGCTGACAAATATGAACTTACCGTTCAACCAATAGTTCTCATTGAAACCGCAAGTTGTTATGACATAAAAAGATTTTATTATAAACCTAAAAACATCACGGTGGTATACATGAAATCGTTCGTTGCGGATAGAAGTGACAAAGAGTGGTTAAACAACTTAAGAGTAGATATGCAAAAGGTTTATGATGATGAGTTGGCAAACGCTTTTAGCGATAGGTAGCGGTGGCTTTATAGGGGCTATTTCTCGCGCTTATCTCAATGGACTAATCTCCCATAAACTTCCTCATGAACTACCAGTTGGCACTCTTGGAGTAAATCTCATTGGCAGCTTCATCATGGGAGCGCTTATCTCTTACTTTATGTACAGCGCCCTGTTCTCAACGCATTTTAAATCTTTTTTAACTACAGGCGTCTTAGGCGCGCTCACAACTTACTCAACTTTTGCCATAGAGAGTTTTTTAATGCTTCAAGCTGGAAGCGTAATTTTGGCGCTTGCGAACATATCGCTCAATGCGTTTGGAACTATTTTTATGGCTGGCGCTGGGTTTTATATTGTAAGATACTTCATGGGATAGTTAAAATTTAGCGCTTTGTTGGCGCGCTAAATCGACTCTGTATTATCAAGTAATATAGGTATGAATATAAGTGAAATAATAACGGCAGCTACCGTTCCCGAAATAAGAGCGACGCCAAGACCACCAAACACTGGATCACTTGTCAGAAGCGCTGAACCTAAAATAATTGCGATTGCCGTTAACATAATGGGCTTAGCTCTAGTAGCGCTCGCATGAGCGATCGCTTTGCGTTTTTCCATGCCTTGTTTGATAAGACCTTGCGTAAAATCAACCATCAAAAGCGAGTTTCTTGAACTAATCCCCATTAAAGATATAAAACCAATCAATGAAGTAGCCGTAAGAAAAAACGTTTCCACAGTGAACATGTCCGCTACCCAGTGTCCCACTATGACGCCAATGATAGATAAAAAACTGCCGCCTAAAATAATGCCACTAATGGCAAATGACTTATAATAAATTACAAATACGATAAATATAAGTAATAACGCTGCGATAAAAGCCGTTCCAAGATCTCTAAACGTGTCGAGCGTAACTTTCATCTCTCCATCAAATCTAACGAGAAAACTTTCTCCCGTTTGTTTGTCTTTGAGTTTAAGGTCAAACATATAAGTACTAAATCCTAGTTGTTCAGTAACCTCATAATCTTGACTAAAAAGTTCCAACATTGTTTTTCTAGCGTCGAGAAGTGGATATACCTGACTAACCATATCGGTCTCTGCCGTAATGTTTATCATAGTTTTTAAGTCTTTATGATAAATCATTGGATCGGATTCACCACGATGTATAGATATCACTTCAGCCAAAGGAATCATCAGACCTTCTTTGTTCATAAGCTTAAGCGCACTTAGTTTTAATTCTAAATTTTGAAGAGTGTCTTCATCTAAACTTATTGAATCTTTACTTAGTTTTACAAAAATAGGAATTTGAGAATTCGATTTTTTTGTGCTTTTAACAGCGATTCCCATTCCTTCGAATGCCAAATAAAGTATTTTATTAATTTGAGCGACGCTCAAACCGCTTTTGGTTATCTTATCCGTATTTAATTTCAACTTATACTCATTATGAACGTTATTTGCCATAATGTCTATGTCAACTAAACCATTTGTCGTGTCAAGCACAGTGGCAACTTGTTTTGAGATTTCATCTAGTCTCCTAGAACTATCACCAAACACTTCCACAACTATTGACGCGAGCATTGGCGGACCCGATGGCATTTCAATCATGCGTATAGTCACTGGTTTGTCAGTCGACTCGCACCCGTCTTGAATAATAGGTCGTAACCTATGAACGATATTGTATGATTTTTCTTCTCTCTCATGTTTGTCCGTCAAATTCACTACGATTTCAGCGAACTGCTCACCATGTTTAAGTGCGCTTCCCTTTACCAAACCTGCGTAATCTAGTGGGGAACCCTCCCCTAGATACAACTCCATGTCCGTGACGGCTTCCTCTTTTTTCAGTATGGAGACCACGCATTGCGATACTTCTTTTGTCTCTTCTATGGAACTTCCAATCAATGTATCAATGTAAATGTTGAAAGTGTTTGCGCTTTTGCTTGGAAGCATCTTCACCAAAACTGTCTCATTTGGAATCATCATAACAGAACCAACTAAAGACGAAATTACTAAAAAAATTATTAAGAATTTTCTAGATTTTTTTTCTAAAATGTGATATATAAAATTTTCAAATTTACTATTTTTTGCATCATGGCTCATAATTTAATCTCCCTGTTCAAGTCTTGTTTGACACTGTCTTTTAGTAACTTTTTACTTAAATACGGCACAAAGATATACGCTACAAAAAGTGACGCGATTAAAGCGACAGGAACGTTAAGAGGGATTGGCTTCATAAAACTACCCATCATTCCTCCAACGAAAACCATAGGAACAATGGTCAAAACGATAGCCAAAGTCGCTACGTTCGTTGGACCACCCGTCTCATCCGTCGCTTTGATTAACAACTCATCCATCGAGTCATGTTTTATACTGTCGTCATGGAGATGTCTGTGAATATTTTCTATAACAATAATGGCCGCGTCGACTAATAATCCAAGAGAAAGTAAAAATGCAAAAAGAGTAATTCTATTGATCGTTTGATCGCTAACGTATGCCACAAAAAGAGTAATGGATAAAATAGCGGGTATTGTAAAAGTAACTATAAGCGACTCTCTCCAACCTAAGAACACGATGAGCATTACAAAAATAATCGCGATTGTTATCACGATATGATGAACAAGCTCATCAACGGCCACATCGGCTCTAGCTCCATAATCTCTTGTAATTTTATAAGCGATGCCAAGTTTTTCAAACTCGTCTACTCTCTCTAAAAGATACTCTTTGATCTCATCGGAAACTTCAACCGCGTTTGTTCCGGCGAGTTTTGAAATCTCCAGCGTTATTTGGTCATGAATGGAACCATCTTTTAGTATTATTTGAGCGCTCTGCACTTTTTGTTCTTCTATTCCATCTGTAATTACAGCCACGTCTTTAAGATAAAGAGGACTTCCCATATACTCAGTAACAATTATGTTTTTAACGTCTTCTATAGATTCTAAAACATTTTTTATACTCATTATTACAAGTTTATTATCTTTAGTTTTAGCGTTGACGTTTGGCGTTCTAACGGCAATGGATTGTATCCCCTCGACAACTTGCCCTAAAGAGAGATGATATCCATCAAGTTTATGTATGTCTATCTCTACGTTGTACTGCTCTTTTCGTTCTCCCTTTAAATCAGTTTTTGACACGTTGTTTAGCGCGTTGAGTCCCAACTGACTAGACTGAACTTTTGACAAAAACTTTTGATAAGAAATTTTGGTATTTTTTTGATAAAAAACAATATTTACAATCGGAATGCTGATGTCTATGTCAAATGGTTTTATAAGAGGTTGCATCACGTCTTTAGGCATTTCATCCATATTTTGCATAATCTTATCATACAATTTTACGTTTGAAATTTCTCTATTTTCACCTATGTAGTATACTAGACTTATTACGGAAACGTTTGGCATGCTCATAGAGTAGATATGTTCAACGCCACCAATTTCACGTAATTTTTTTTCTAGTGGCTCCGTAATGATTTTATTGACTTCTTTTGGACTTAGTCCAGGCGCTGGAATAATGATACTCCCCGCGCTTATGTCTATGCGTGGGTCTTCTTCTCGTGGCATCATCTGTAACGCAACTATTCCAAGCGCAAAAATAAATACAGCCAAAACAACGGTAAGTGGATTGAGTAAAAATCCTTTCGCCAATTTTCCAGCGCTATTGGTACTCTCTATATGAGTTAAATCTTCCTCTTTCATAACTATTTTACCGCTATGTCTAGGGTTGCGTACATACCTGGATAAACTGATACATGTTTGTGTTCAAATGCAACTTTTATTTTAAATGTGTGCGTCATAGGATTTGAGCTTGGAATAATGGCGCAAACGCTTCCGATGGTTTTTAAATCTATTGATGGTATTTTTACCACTACTTTAGTTCCATACTTAAGAAGCGCCAAATTACTCTCTGAAATTTCAGCGGTGATTTTCAATTTACTTAAATCAGATAAAACAATCGCTGGCATACCCGGCATGGCCATTTCTCCAGCTTTTATATTTTTACGTACGATTACTCCACTGTTTGGAGCTTTAACGTTTAAGTATTTATATTGATTTTCAACTTCCAACAATTTAACCTTAGCTTGATTAAGTTGTTGTTTTGAAATTTCTATCATGTCGCTTAAGTTTTTTTCCGCCAACTCGAGATTTTCAACTTCAAATTTTGAAACCATGTCTTTTTTGAGAAGCCTTCTGTTTCGATCAAGATTTAGTTTTATATTTATATACTGGTTTTGATGCATTTGTACACTAAGCTCTGCTTCTGAAATGCTTAATTTAACTTGAGAAATCGCAGAATCTATTTCTCTTGAATCTATAGAATAAAGAAGTTGGCCCTCTTTTACAAAATCACCCTCTGAGACTTTAACGTCTGTGACAAAACCCATAAAACGACTAGTTATCATTTTCTCATTATCTGATATAACGTTTCCAGCAAGTGTTAAATTTTGTGCAAAAATCGTTAATGTCAACATAAGTAAAATTAATATTGTTCTCATAAGTACATTCCTTTTTATAATTAATTTAAAGTTATAATAACCATAATTATATCATATAAATGTAAGAAGAAATCTTAAGATTAAGATCTAAAAGACGTTGCGAATTTTTTTAAGAATTGTATTTGCTTGGATATTTGAGAGAAATAGAAGGTTGAGAAGGTTTCGAAGCGAAGTATCGCTTCGAAAATTACGTAAAAATACTATTGAGTGATTTTTTTGTAAACGCCTTTAGCAGCACCGGCCATAACTACCATTGGAACAGTACCAACAGCCATACCAGCGCCAGCGGCTTCACCCATGTAACCAGCTAATTTTTCAATTAATTCAGCCATTTTGTTTTCACCACCAAAGCCACTAACAATCGCTTTCGCTTTATCTGAACCAATTTCACGAGCTGAACTAATTTGAGACTCCAAAGTAGTAAGCGCGCTTACTATTGTATCTGCCGTTGCGTCCATTTGTGTTTCTGCTATATTTACTAAACCTGATTTATTTTCTGCCATAATTTATTCCTTGTTTATAAAAATTTATTTTTTAAGCGTTTACTATATAATAACTGCTTACTGAAAGTATATTCCATGTTTCTTTAAATATAACTTAACAAAATGATTAAAATATAATTACACTATAATTTACAGCTATAAACACAAGTGTTATAATAAGTTAGTTGCTAATTATTTTATCAATTTACAACTCATATTATAATCCTTATAAGTGCCTATTATAGGGATATAAATAGATGTAATCTAAATTTAAAAGATAATAATTTCTTATCATCTATTTAAGTGTGAATTAAATTTATTTCCTATAGAATACTTCTCAAGTTTTGCTGCTAAAGATGAAATAAAGTAATATTGCATAAGCTCTGTTTCTCTTAAATTTAAATAGGTAATAGCAAAAATAAGGAGTATTTATGAGTAATGTAAAAACAAAAATGATGGCTGTAGGTGTACTTTCAACGCTTCTTACAACTGGTCTATTTGCTGGAGTTCCAGTTGATCTTGCTTATCCTACCGGAGTGCTTAAAGATGGTAAATCCATTATGGAAAATGTATACTTTGTAAATCATTTTTATGCGTTTAAAAATTATTCTATTGAAAAGAATAAGCGTATTATTACAACTTTGGTTAAAAAATCTGATGGTGAAAAACCACTTACCGATACTGTAGAAAGATACTTAAACAATGATTATATGGATGATGAGACCATAAAAGCGAAAGATCTCGCCATCTTCCGTTCAGGAAAGATGAAAGGCACGGGTATGTTGATTACCGATTACAAAGATGACACCCGTTCACAAGAGTATCTTGTATGGCTACCGGCGCTTCGTAAGATTCGTCGTTTTGCGCAACCAGCTCATGACGACGCATGGGGCGGAACAGACTTTACTTTTGGTGACGTAACGCTTCGTAAACCTATGCATGAAACCCATGAACTATTAGGTACGGAAACATTTGGAAAAAGAGTTCATGTATTGGTGATTCCAGCCGACCAACAAACAAGCACTACAAAAAAACTTCCAGCGGGAACTGATGACTACAAAGCTAACAAAGTTTACAAAGTTAAAAGTACAACTAAATTTTCTGGATGGTGGTATGACTACCGCATTACATACGTAGATACGAAAAACTTCTCTGATTATTTAACTGAGTATTACAAAAAAGGTACGCTGGTAAAAACTTTAGAGAAAAACTGGAAAGCTATTGAAGGGCAAACAGACCCTCGCGCGCTTCGTTGGTTTACTTGGTACGCAAAAACTATGGAAAACAAGCATGAAACAATGGCTTACATACCTAAAGAAGTTACACAGTTTAACACTAGTTTAAAAAGCTCGCTTTGGTCTCAAAAAACATTAACTAAAATTAAGAAATAAGGTCTAATTATGAAATTTAAAAAAATTGCATTATCTATAGCGACAGTTGGTTTACTAACTATTCCATCAGTAGTCAACGCCGACGAAGAAAGTGACTTTTCTTGGTTGAATAGGAGTACGTGGGGCGTTCAAACTTCAGGTGAATTGATAGGTAAACTTGGCGGCTATATAGGTGATGGAATCCCAAACAATCCTAAAAATGAAGCTGGAAAGCCCAAAGCCGCAGATTTATTCAAATCAGAAGTAACGGCTAAACTCTTTTTAAATCAGCAAGTTGCTGATGAAACTAGTTGGCATGCGGGATTGCAGTTCAACCATGACGATAGTCAAATAGACGGCTATAGAACTACTCGCCAAGACTCTCAATTTGATTGGTTGCGTGAGCTTTACGTAGACACTAAGAGTGGCGAGAACATGAGCTGGAGACTGGGTAAGCAACAAGTGGTGTGGGGAAAAGCGGATGGAGTTAAGTTTCTTGACGTTATCAACCCTACTGATTTCCGCCACTGGGGTCAAGACTCCATGGACGAAAGTCGTATCCCTTTATGGATGATTAACGGTGAGTACGCTATAAGCGACAACTCATCATTACAAGT
>CALDOC010000352.1 GCA_937914675.1 uncultured Sulfurimonas sp. | reverse complement strand
TTTGTCTTTGTTTTTCTGTTGGGTAATGTCGATGATGTAGCCTATAAAATATTTGATGGCTCCCGACGCGTCTTTTTGAGTGACGGTATAGTCGATGATCCATTTTACTTCGCCTGATTTGGTGAGAACGCGATAGGGGTCATGTTTTAAAAAGTCGAGGTTGTTTTCTATCACGTCGCCAACCTCTTCTTCGACATGCGCGATGTCGTCTTTATGAACGCAAGACGCGTAAACGACTTCGTTGTTTAAAAATTCCTCTTTCTCGTATCCAAAGAGTTTGTCGACGTTGTCTGAGACGTACTCTATGCTCCAAAGTTCATCGTTGTTCCATTTAAAAAGTATCGAGTCGCCCTTGTCAAACAGCGACAAGAGGTTCTTCTGCTCATTTAAGAGACTTTCGGCTTTTTGTTTGGCTTGTTCGAGATTTATCAACGTGGCGTTTATTTTGCGCCGTGATTTTCTGGCGAACAAAAAACCTATTTCAAGAGTCAAAAACGTTGCAATCGCCATGATCGCTCCATAACGAGACAGAGCGCTGGTGAATTGAGCGTATTGTTGCGTGACGTTTACGAGATAGAGCGTGAACCCGAGATTGTCGCCCGAAACGTCTTTGAGGACGTTTTTATGGCTTATGTAAGTTTGCTCGCCAAGCGAGACCCAGCTAAATTCATCCTCGCCATTCATAAGCGAATCGAAGTTTTTTGGAATGGCGGCCGTTTTATACGCGACGTATTGGCTATGCGTTTTATGGACGTCTTTTAGTCGTCGCCGCACAAATTCAGGCGAATCGTCAATGACGGATTTGTTGATGGCGAAGTAGATTTCAATCCCAAGTTCATGGCTAAGAGAGTCTATCACTTTGTCAACTTCTTTGCCCAGCTCCAAATAACCCAACAGCTCTCCATCGACGATCCATGGCTGAACCACTCTTAGAGTGTAGTTCTTTTTGAGACCAAACTCAAGCCCATGAAACGGAGCCAACGTCTCTTTCGCTTTTAAAAAAGAGTAACGATTGATAACGTCGGAATGCTTATCCTTGTCATGAACTCTGAGAAACGCTTCTGCGCTTGGTTTGATGAAGTAAAAATGGGTGACGTCGTCGTTGGCGTTGAGATGATCAAAAATTGGTTTTGCCGCTTCATACAGCTTTTCGCGGTCGCCGCTTTTAAACAAATCTTGCAACTCTTTTCTATCTTTTATCAGCTCCAAGTAGCTAGCGATTTTCTTCGCTTCGCTGTTGGCGTACTCGTCAAACCGTTTTTCATATTTGGGAATGTGAAAAAGCGCGTTCCTCTCGATACTCCTAATTTGAAAATAGTAGTTGCTCACCAAACCCAACGATCCCAAGAGGATTACGCCTACGAATAATTGCATATATAAATTTATATTTTCAATTGTCTTCATCAAATCCCCTATATTTTCTAATTATACATGTCGCTCGCTGTAATCAAAGCGTTTGTTCTAGAGGCATTCCAATGTAATAACCTTGCGCGTAGTCTATGCCCAACTCTTTGACGATTTCGTATATCTCTTTGGAGTGAACGAATTCTGCGACCGTCTTTTTGCGCAATTTTTGCGCGAAAACGATTATCGTCTCCACTATGAGCCTCGCGTTGTCGTCTTTGTCCATGTTTTTGATTAAAGAGCCGTCGATTTTCATAAAGTCCGATTTTATGGTCGTCATGTGCTGAAAGTTCGCGTATCCGCTTCCAAAGTCGTCAATGGCTATGTTGGCTCC
>CALDOC010000351.1 GCA_937914675.1 uncultured Sulfurimonas sp. | reverse complement strand
ATTTGGTTTACGCCGCCGCGTTTAGCACTCCTAAACACGTGAACTTCATGGCGACCCACGCGCGAGGTCTGATTTGCGTCGCTCTAAGCAAGGCCATAGCCACAAAACTTGACCTAAACCCGATGGTTAGTTCAAACACCTCCTCTTACGAGACGGCGTTTACCGTTTCCGTGGACGCGAAAAACGCTCTGACGGGAATCTCAGCCGGCGAGAGGGACGACACGATTCGCATACTCGCGAACCCCATATCCCATTCAAGCGACCTTGTGAAACCGGGACATATTTTCCCCCTTATAGCCAAAGACGGTGGAACGCTCATTCGCACCGGACATACCGAGGGCAGCGTCGACATCTGTCGTCTCGCGGGGCTTAGCGAAGCCGGAGTCATATGTGAAATCATAAAAGAAGATGGAGAGATGGCTCGTCGTGACGATCTTGACGTGTTTGGTGAAAAACACAATCTCAAAACAGTTTTCATATCCGACATAGTCGAGTACCGTCTGGCGAACGAGAGACTCGTAAACGAAACGAAAGTCGAAGAGATAGAATTTTTTGGCGTGAAAGTGAAACAACACACGTTCGCAGACCATGACGGCATCAACCATACGGCCATAGAGTTTTATTCCGCCGGAGAAGTCGCCAACGTTCGCGTTCACAACGTCATACCAGACATCGAGCTGCTGTTGAACCAGAAAAAGTACAACAATTTAGTGAGTTCAATAGAGTATTTGAAAATAAATAGCGGGATTTTGGTCTTTATAAACAAAACCAATCATCAAGACAACTCGGCGCCAAAAGAGTTTGGAATTGGAGCTCAAATCATCAAATCATTCGGAATTTCCAAGATGAATCTCATAAGTTCACTCAAGCAGACCGATTTCGTGGGTCTTAGCGGATTTGGCTTAGAGGTAAATGAAGTTATCAATATTTAAAAAATGACACTATCAAGAGGAAAAATTAATGAAACTATTCTCAAGGGTACTGCTAGCGAGCGCGCTAACTTTATCTTTAAACGCCGCTACCGCGCAAGAAGAGATGAAGGCGATGAAGGATGAATTCGCTTTTTACAAACAAAAGCAAAATGACGACTTTTCGAATTATAAAGAAAATCTTGAAAAAGAGTACGACGCGTATAAAAAAGAGCTAGGCAAGTACTGGGAAAATCCTGAGATTTCTAGCAAAAAGAAGTGGGTAAGTTACTCCGAGGACAAAAAAAGCCGCTCTAACGTCGACTTTGAAAACGACGTGATAGTTGTTGAGACTGTAGCGAAAAATGAAGAAGAAGCCAAAGCCGAGTTGGCAAAAAGACTTGGTTTCGCCGTGAGTAAAAACACTCAGGAAGTCCTAACTAGCGATCCTTTGCAAAAACGCATACAAAATATATCCAAACCCATAGATAAAGTCGTCGTAGTCCCAGACGCAAAACCCATACTTTCAACCGTTATTTTCAAAAAAGAGCCTAGCGAAAAAGAGGTGAAAAATTATGCGAACAAAGTCGTGACGACAACTCCCTTGCAAGTGAAAAAGTCAAAGTTCGGTCATGAAAACGTTTACTCTCTCGTAGTAAAATTACCATCGGACGCAAGACTCAAACGTTCGAAAATATATGAACGAGACGTTGTCCAATACGCAAATAAATTTCAGTTGCCAGTACCTTTGTTATTTGCCATTATGCATACGGAGAGTGATTTCAACCCTATGGCGACGTCGCGCATTCCGGCGTTTGGTCTGATGCAGATAGTGCCGACCTCCGCCGGTCGCGACGTCTACCAATTTTTATACAAGAGAAAAGGGATGCCTAGTTCGACGTATCTTTATAATGGAAAAAACAACATAGAGATGGGTTCTATCTACCTTCACATTTTATATTACCGTTATTTAAAAAAGATAGAAAATCCCGAGAGTAGACTCTACTGCGCCATAGCCGCTTACAATACAGGCGCTGGAAACATAGCATGGGCGTTTACGGGAAAGTACAATATGCCTAACGCCGCTTCAAAAATAAACGCAATGACGCCTGATAAAGTTTATGAACGTCTTTTGAGCGATTTGCGCTTTGATGAACCAAAAAACTACCTCATAAATGTAAAAAAACGAATGAGCGCTTATAAAAAAGCTTACAATTTATAAGGAAAGCAAAGAGGTAAAAAGCGATAATGGCCGTCACTCTCCTTAATAAAGACTTTTTGGAAGAAAATCAACGTCACAACGCTCTCTTTGAACAAATATCACCTGAATTTTAGTTAGGCTCTTAACATTATGATATTTACAAGGAAAATGCTAATGAAGCATATGTTACAATTGCTTATGTAAAGTTTCAGTGATGAAACGCCGTAAATGATATATTATTAGGAAAAAAAAGTGAATACAAAAGAATTAGACAATAAATACGTTCTTCCTACGTACGCAAGAGCGGACGTGGAGTTTGTTAGTGGGAAAAACGCGAGACTGACTGACGTTAATGGTAAAGAGTACATTGACTTTACGGCTGGAATTGCGGTTGTAAGCGTTGGTCATGGCAATGAAAGACTTGCAAACGCTTTATGCGCGCAAGTCAAAGATATGATTCATATGTCAAATCTTTATCTAATCGCTCCACAAGCCAAAGCGGCTCAAAAGATAGTCGAGGCGAGTGGATACGACATGAAGTGTTTCTTTGGAAACAGTGGAGCCGAAGCCAACGAAGGCGCTATAAAAATAGCCAGAAAATATGGCGAAAAAGATGGGCAAATCAAACGCTATAAAATCATCACTCTGAACCACTCTTTTCACGGAAGAACCATCACGACGGTAAAAGCGACGGGACAAGAGAGCATGCATAACTATTTCGGACCTTTTCCGGATGGTTTTGTTTACGCCGACGGCATCGACGAGATTGAGGGCTTGGTGGACGCTCATACTGTCGCCGTCATGATAGAACTCGTTCAAGGCGAGGGAGGGGTGCAACCCATAGACAAACAAAAAGTTCAAAACCTAGCCGCGTTTTTAAAAACAAAAGACATTTTACTGATAATCGACGAGGTTCAAACCGGCGTTTATAGAACAGGAAAGTTTTTAGCTTCAAATCTTTACGAAATAGAGCCTGACGTTATTAGTTTGGCCAAAGGCGTTGGCGGAGGCGTTCCAGTTGGCGTCGTCATGACCACTTTAAAAGATATTTTCTCTCCTGGCGACCATGGTTCGACTTTTGGTGGAAACTACCTAAGCACAACGGCTATTTGCGAAGTCTTAGACATTCTTAAAGAGTATGAAGAGAGTGGAGAGCTTGAAGCTGGGATAGAGTATTTTGACAAGGCTTTAGAGAGTTTTTACTCTGCGAATAAAGATGTTTTTATGGAAAAAGTGGGGATTGGAATGATGGCCGGTCTTCGAGTGAAAGACGCCGATACTCTTGCTAACGTCATCAAAAGCGCAAGAGAAAACGGCGTTATGGTTTTAAAAGCTGGAAAGAACACTCTTCGTTTCTTGCCACCGCTTACTATTACAAAAGAGGAAATAGATGAAGGTTTTAAAGCTCTCAACGTTACTATGTCTTCTCTTTAGTAGTGCAACGTTCGCAAATGAGAACAATTCAACTTTAGACGCTTATATCTCTGACGTTAAAAAAGAACAATTTAAATACGATTATGAGAAAAACGAGGCGGAGGGTTCTAAACTCCATGACGCTTGGATAGCTCCCATCAATCTCAATTATAGCTACTCTCGAAGTAAGCCGGGTTCTAAAGAACTCACAAAACAAACCGCCGCGATAAGAATGGATCAACCTATCTTTCAAAGTGGCGGCATTTACTACGGTATCAAGTTTGCGAACGCGAGTCGACTCTACGCCGATTATTCCGTAGACGTCGCCAAAAGAAAAATGATTAAAGAGACTATCAGTATTTTGATGCAGATAAAGAAGACCACTCTTCTTATTTCAAAACAAGAGCTTCAAATCTTAAACGCGGGGATTGACCTTGAACAAAAAAAAGAACAGTACTTAAATGGACAGCTCGATTCTGGTTTTTTAGACAACGCGATTATTCAAAAGAACGTAGTCACTCAAGCCCTTTACGACATACAAACGACAAAAGAGAAGCTTATCACGCAGTTTCAAACCTTGAGCGATTTGTCTTATGAAAAAGTCTCCATTCCGTACTTGGAATTCATAAGCGGTGAAGATTTTATTAAGCATAACATTGTCCTAAAACTCTCTCAAGCGGAGGCTCAAAAAAATCAGCGCTACACAGACGTCACAGTGGCTAAATATCTTCCTAAAGTCAGTTTTACCGCTGGTTACAATTGGACAAGCGGTGAGCAGTTTTTATCTAACAGCATTATCATAAATAACGAGCTTTCATACTATGATTATGGAGTAAAAGCTTCGATGCCTTTAGACATAAACGCGTTTAGAGACGTAGAGTCCGCAAAAGTCGACTATCTAAAGTCTCAAGTTGTCACGCGAGACAAGCAAAGAGAATTAAACGCGCTTTTTGAACAGGTCATGCACAACATAGATAACTTTGATAAAAAGATACGACTCAGTAAGAACACTACGGATATTTACTCTAAATTATTAGTTGACACTCAAGCTTTGTTTAACGCTGGATATAAAACTCAGTACGACGTCGACACGCTTCAAAACTCTTTAAAAATTCAAAGTCTTGATTCCAAAGTGTATGAGATGGACAAACAATTAGAACTACTCACTCTCTATGAGATGTACGTAAACGATGGAAAGTAGATTGAGCGTTAGTTTTAGTCAATATATGACGGATTGGTTGTATGGCGAAGATGGTTATTACGCGACTTACAAAAACATTGGAAAAAGCGGCGACTTTTACACGGCGGTAAGCACGAGCAAGTTTTTTGGCGGAACGATCGCAAAGCATATAATCTCTTTGGTCGACGAGGGTTTTTTGGCGAGCGACGCCATCATCTGCGAGATAGGCGCGCATCATGGATACTTTTTGGCGGACGTTTGCGAGTTTCTTTACACTCTCAGACCGGAACTACTTTCCTCTTTCAAGTTTGTCGTCATAGAGAGGTTTGACGACCTCCAAGAGCGACAGAGAAACTATTTTCAAGATTCCTTTGGCGACGTCGTCACTTTGACCCACTACAAATCTTTAAGCGAGTTGCGATGCGCGAACGCTTTTTTCATAGCCAACGAAATCTTCGACGCCTTTCCTTGCGAGCTTTACTTCAAAGGTAAAACGGCTAAAGTGGACGGCCATTGCGTAGAGTTTGATCAAGACAACGAATGGGTGAAAAGCAAAGCGGACAAATACTTCAAAGACAGAGGCGAGATAGCCGTTGGTTACGAAGAGTTCGCTCTTGAGATGGCGTCTGCATGCGACAAGTTCGAGTTTATGACTTTTGACTATGGAGAGACGCAAGCGCGACCCGATTTCTCCATCCGAGTTTACTCCAAACATGAAGTTATTCCATTTTTTGATGAAAACATCAAACGAGAGGAACTCTTCGCGAAAAGCGACATAACGTACGACGTGACGTTCGCTCATGTAAAAGACGCTTACGAAGAAGCCGGAGTGGAGTTCATAG
>CALDOC010000350.1 GCA_937914675.1 uncultured Sulfurimonas sp. | reverse complement strand
GAAATTGTTACTTTTTGTAAATTTGTAAATTCTTATTATCGTAACATCAGTTACTCAAAAAAATGAAGAAAAAGTCGTAAATTTGAGAAAATCTATGGATTTTTCCGCGACAGACTTCATGGTAAGCTGTTTTGTCTATCTGCGTGATCAAGAAGCGAAGCATAGGCAAGAACATATGACCGGAGCGAGTAAAAGCACGCTCATGGACAGAATGGACAAAATCACTCTTATCAATGACGTTATCGATTTGGGAAATGACTCCCGTATCAAAAACTTCAAGTTTCAGGCTCTACGTAAAAAAGAGTTTGTAGAAGAAGCGCTTGGCGACTTTGCGCAAATAAACGAAAAACTTGAACTCATGGCAAAGATTACTAAAAAAGAAGCCAGCGTAAATACTTTAAAAGTTATTAAAAAAGCCGCAGACGCGTATAAAAAAGAGATTCAAGATTACCTTGACAAGTGGCAGAAAATACATGAGGTGTCCAAGACGCTCACCGATACTGGGCGGTATCTCACAATCATGGCTCAGGCTATTTCAGACAATATCAAGAGTGAGAATTTAGAAAGTTATAGAAGTTCCATCGCAAGTTTGTCCACCGCTATAAACGTGATGGTTCTAGGCCTCGTCATAGCGTTGATCATCGGCGTCATACTTGCGATAATCATCACGAGAAGCGTCTCTATACCGGCTATTAGCATGGCCAAAACCGCAAGAGCCATCGCCGCGGGCGACATCATGCAAAACGTCACCTTCGTCTCAAACGACGAGCTTGGAGAACTTGCCGATTCGTTTAGGGAGATGATATTCTACTTGAATGACGTTTCACAAATAGCGGGCTGCATCGCCGAGGGAGATCTTGACGTTGAGATAAAAAAACGTTCCGAAAAAGACATGCTCTCAGGCTCGTTCACAAAAATGATAGCTTCTCTTAAAGAGTCGGTGCAGATCGCGCACGCCATAGGGGAGGGAAATCTTGACGTTGAGGTCAAGCAACGCTCGCAAAATGACGGTCTGGGAAAAGCCCTTCAAAACATGGCTAGAAACCTTAAAAGAGTGATGTCGGAACTCTCGCAAAGCACTTCCGTGCTCAACGCCGCCGCGAGTGAGATTTTGGTGACGACTTCTCAGATAGCTTCGACCGCGACGCAAACGTCCTCCGCGGTTTCGCAGACGACGGCTTCGGTAGAGGAAATCAAGCAGACCGCGAGACTCACAAGCGAAAAAGCGGTTCACACGGCGGAGAGTACGAAAAAAGCGGTGAGCATCTCTGATGAGGGAAATTTCTCCCTTGACAAGAATATGTCGGGACTCGCGCAAATCAAGGAAAAGATGGATCTTATCGCGGTCAACATCATCAAGCTGAGCGAACAAAGTCAGATGATAGGAAACATAGTCTCCACAGTGGAAGACATAGCGAGCCAGTCCAATCTTTTGGCGGTAAACGCTTCCATAGAAGCGGTAAAAGCGGGCGAACATGGCAAGGGGTTTTCCGTGGTCGCGCAAGAGCTTAAAAACCTCGCGAATCAGTCAAAGCAGGGAACTTCAGAGGTTCAAAAAATTCTTACCGACATTCAGCAGGCGACCAACACTTTGGTGATGGTGGCGGAGCAGGGCAGCAAGGCCGTGGACGAGGGCGTCATTCAGGCGAAGAGCGCGAAAAAATCGATGGAGTCGCTCAGAAAAAGCGTCATGGAAGCGGCGCAGTCTGGAACGCTCATCGCAATCTCTTCAGAGCAGGAGATGGCGGGAATGGATCAAATATCAGGAGCCATGATGGGTATAAAAGAGGCGACTTTTCAAAACATGGAGAGCATAAGACAAGTTGAGAGTGCCGCAAAAAATCTGAGCTTGTTGAGCCACACTCTTAAAGCACTGATGGAAGGATACAGTTTTGGAAGATGATGAAGCATTCTTTGAGGTACTGCTTGAAACCTTCTCCCTAGAGGCGAAAGAACACGTTGAGACTCTCGCCAACGGTCTGGTGGAACTTGAAAACGGCGAGGACTCCAAAAGCTCTTTGGAAGTCATTGAGGCGTTGTTTAGGGAAGCCCACTCCCTAAAAGGAGCCGCGCGCTCCGTAAACATATTTGAAATAGAGAGCGTATGCAAGGCGATGGAAGACGTCTTTGGAAAATATAAAAAATCCAAGGAAATGATGCCAAAAGAGCTGATAGAGTCTCTGCTTGAGAGCGTGGATTTTTTGAGCGTTCTCGCGGGGGCGACGCCTCAAGAGAGAGTCGCCCATAAGGCAAAAGCGCGTGAATATGTAAGAAAAATGACAAATCTTTTAGAAAGGACAGAGGGTTCAGAAGAGACGCGAGAGACTCAAACTCTGGAGTTTTTGGAGACGATTGAGGCGGTTGAAAAAAAGCCTCCACAAACTGAAGACGCGCCAAAAGTGAACGCCGACTTAAAAACGATTAGAGTTCCCGTGGAAAAACTCAACGCCATAATGCGTCAAAGCGAAGAGATGCTTTTTGCGAAGATAGTCTCTCAAAGACACGTGCTGGGCGTCGAGAAAATCTTAAAAAAGCTGCAAAGCGACAGTTCTCTAGACCCGCAAGAGTTGAAGTCAATGCTTTTAAAAGAGATCGCGAAGTCCAAAAGTGACGAAAGATTAGTGTACTCCATGGTGGACAATCTTTTAGAAGAGATGAAAAAAGCTCTTATGCTCCCTTTTTCAAGTCTCTTTTTCACTTTGCCAAAGAGCGTCCATGACATGGCGACTAGCTTGGGAAAAGAGGTGACGCTCAAAGTCGAAGGGGGAGAGATAGAGATAGATCGCAGAATACTCGAAGAGATGAAAGACCCGCTCACCCACCTTCTGAGAAACGCGTTAGATCACGGCATAGAATCGCCACAGATGAGAGAGAAAAGGGAGAAGCCTAAAAAAGGGTTGATAACGATTTCACTCAAACGAGAGAACTCGTCAAAAGTCTCAATCACCGTGCGCGACGACGGCGAGGGGATAGACGTAAAAAAACTTTTGGCGTCGGCTTTGAAAGATGGCGTCATTGAGAAAGATGAATACGCTCGAATGTCGTCGGAAAATTTGTTGTCGCTTATTTTTCGCTCTGGAGTGACCACTAGCGAGATAGTGAGCGATTTTTCCGGTCGTGGCCTTGGCCTCGCCATAGTCAAAGAAAAAACGCAAAGGCTCGGAGGCGACGTCAGCGTGCGAAATCTCGAGGGAGGAGGGTGCGAGTTTACCATAGTGGCGCCTCTCACTTTGTCAACGTTTAGGGGGGTTCTCGTGGCGGTGGATGAACATAGATTGGTCTTTCCAAGCGTGAGCGTTGAGAGGGTCATGGAGATAGCGTCGCGAGAGATAAAGAGCATAGAGGGAATGGAGACGTTCGCGTTTAACAATCATGTCGTCCCCTTTGTTCTTTTGCGCGACGTTTTGGGCTTGGCTGGGGTGTTGGATGACAACAAAAAAATCATCGCGGCCGTCATACAGTCGGGAGAAGAACTGATGGCCATTGGCGTAGACGCGGTGCTTTACGAAGATGAAGTCATGATTAAAAGCATGGGCAAACAACTCTCCCGAGTAAAGAACATATCGGGAGTGGCTCTTCTCTCTTCTGACAAGCCCGCGCTCATCCTAAACGTGCAAGACCTTTTTAAATCGGTCTCGACGTCGAGGCGCCAAAGCGTCAAAGCGCCTAAAGAGGAGGCTCGCAAAAAAAGAAAACTCCTCGTCGTGGATGATTCTCCAACAACGAGAATCCTCTTAAAAAACATCCTTGAGATAGCCGGCTACGACGTGGCGTCGGCGAATGACGGCATGGAAGCGCTCAATGAACTCAAAAAAGGTGGGTACGACCTTTTGGTGTCGGACATTGAGATGCCGAGAATGAATGGTTTTGAACTTACGGAGTCACTGAGAAAAGACGCGCTGTTGTCTGAACTCCCGATTGTGCTGGTGAGCGCTTTAGACTCCCATGAAGATAAACAAAAAGGGATGGAAGCCGGCGCGAACGCGTACATAGTGAAAAGTTCATTTGAGCAACATAATTTGATGGAGACGATACAATGGCTGATAAAGAGATGAACGACTTACTCGGAGCAAACATGAAAGCGCTTGATGACGTGAAGATAGATATTTTTATACTTTTGGTTGAGGACAGTTTGACGCAGGCGAGGTTGTTGAAACATTTTTTAGAGAGTAATCAGTATGAAGTGCATCTTAGTTTGGACGGAGAGGAAGCTTACGAGTGGCTTAAATCGACGTATGTGAAGCCCGACGTGGTTCTCAGCGATATAGAGATGCCAAAAATGAATGGTTACGATCTTTGCAAGGCTATTCGAGCGAACGCGGAGCTTCGAGGCATCCCCGTTATTCTTTTGACTTCATTTGCCGAACCTCACAACATCATCCGAAGCATTGACGTCGGAGCGAACAAGTTTCTTGTGAAGCCTTATGAAAAAAAGCTTCTGCCCGAGGTTATAGATGAACTCTGCTTTAACACGCAAAGACGCAAAGAGGTGAATCAAGAGGATGGCGTCACGCTTCGCTATGCGGGGAAGGACTTTGTCATCACCGCCGCTAAAGCGCAACTTTTGGATTTGCTCATTTCAAGCTATGAAGATTCTTACTACAAAAACACCCAGCTTCAAGAGACTCGAAATGATCTCGAGGAGTTGAATGAAGAGCTAGAAGAGAAGATTTTGGAGCGCACGAAAGACTTGATACTCAAAGAGGAACAGTTTCGGACGCTTAGCGAAAACACTCCGAATTTTATAGTGAGGATAGATAAAAATTTCAACATCTCGTACGTGAACGACGCGATGGAAAAATTATTTGGAACTTCCCGCGATAGGCTCATCGGAAAATCAATAGACATTTTAGACGGCATGGTGTCGAAATTTGGTTCATGCCACGCCATAATAGCCGAAGTCTTTAAAACGGGGAATAAATTTAGAGTTGAGATCGAGCTCAACATTCCCGGCAAGGAGAAAGTTTGGCTCGACTCAACTTCCGTCGCGGAGTATGACAAGCTTGGAGAGATAAACTACGTCTTAAAAGTATGCAGCGACGTTACTGAGAAAAAAAAAGCGGAAGAGGAGTTGCTCAAACTCTCCCAAGCCATAGAGCAAAACCAAAACGCGATCGCCATCGTAAACATTGACGGGACGATTGAATACGTCAACGACGCTTTTGAAGTCGTCACGGGTTACTCAAAACCTGAAACGGTTGGCCGAAAATCGCAAGAACATCCTTCATGCGAATTGCCAAAAAGTGAATACAGAAACATAATCACCCAGATGATTTTGGGAAAAACATATAGCAACGAGTACGCCAATCAACACAAAAGCTCGAAAGAATATATTGAAAACGTAAAATACTCACCAATATTTCAGGCTGATGGAGGCGTCATAAGCTACATTGTGACAAAAGAGGACATTACGGATAAAAAAAACGCGGAGGAACGCATCCATTATCTCGCGAATTTTGACTCTCTCACGGGTCTCGCGAACAAGGCGCGACTCGAAGAGGCCATTAAAGCCGCGTTCATTTGGGCTGAGCAAAGCAACAAACAGTTCGCCGTGATTGTTTTGGGTCTCGATCACTTTCAAGCGATTAACGACACGCTTGGACATCATGTGGGAGACATGTTGCTGATAGAGCTTGGCAAACGATTTTTGTCACTTTTAAGAGAGGAAGACTCGGTATCGCGTTTTAGCGGAGATAAATTCATCTTTTTGATGCGCGACGTTGAGGTCGCGGATATGGGAAACATTCTCAAAAAACTTTCCAAAAACATCGCTTTGCCTTTTGACATAGCCGACATGGAGCTGATGGTCACGGCGTCCATAGGCGTCTCGATCTATCCAAACGATGGCTCCGACACGGAAACCATCTTGAAAAACGCCGACGTGGCCATGTACAACGCCAAACAGGAAGGGCGCAACTGTTACCGCTTTTTCGCGCAAGAGATGCAAAAAAATTCATCTTACGATTTGGAGCTTAGCAACGCCCTGTATCACGCCTTGAAATCAAACCAGTTGCACGTGGCTTATCAACCGCAGGTTTCAACGCATGACAATCGCGTGATTGGAGCCGAGGCGCTGCTTCGATGGACTCATCCGACTTTTGGAAACGTTCCACCTGACAAGTTCATCCATCTCGCGGAGAAAAACGGTTTGATTTTGGAAATCGGCGAATGGGTGATGCGCACCGCAGTGCATCAGACTCAGCGCTGGATGGAAGAGGGCTTGCCACCTATGATAATCGCCGTCAACATCTCGGCGGTTCAGTTTAAACAAGAAGAACTGCAGGCTCTTGTGGAGAAAATCCTCGAAGAGACGAAACTTCCGCCGCACTATCTCGAGATTGAACTCACCGAAGCGGTCGCGATGAAGAATCCGCAAAAGGTGTACGTGATCATGGACAGTCTCCACGCGCGCGGAATACGGATGGCGATTGACGATTTTGGAACGGGATACTCCTCTTTGAGTTACCTTAAAAAGTTCAAGGTTTACAAACTCAAGATAGATCAATCGTTTATCCGCGACATCGTCAATAATCAAGAAGACAAGGCGATAGTCGCCGCCATCATAAGCATGAGCAAAAGCCTCGGTCTCAAAACCATAGCCGAGGGCGTTGAAACGAAAGAACAGTTTGAGTATCTCAAAGAACTAGGATGCGACGAGATACAAGGGTATTACTTCTCTAAGCCGATTCGCGCGGAAGAGTTTGAAGCGTTTGTGCGAGCGAGACTGTGAGATGGCCCTTTGGTTTTCTCCATAGTCTCTGCATAGTTTTTTCGTACAATCTCGCGTATATGAGTTGAATCGAAGTCGTTTCAATAAAAAAATAATGGAGTCGAAGATGAAAGAAAATTATTTGAAAGTTATCATGTCTCTGCTTGTAGTGGTGATAATGGTTCAGGCGTATTATTTGTACGACGAAAATCGTTCAGAGGGTGAAGTTTTTGCCTATTCACTAAAAAAAGCGCCGTTCATCCTTAACCATGAGGAGTGGGTGAACAGTTTTTTTAATGAAAACAAAAACCCATTCGTGGAGATGGAGCGTTTGCGTCATAAGATGGAAGAGAATTTTATGGACATGGCGAGTTATTTTCAAGCCATTCCGGAGTTTAACGAGTTTTTTTCAGAATCTTATCGCATGCCGCGCTTTGACATGAAAGAGCAAAATGGAAAATACGTGTTGATTATGGAAATCCCCGGTTCGTTGATCGACGCCATCGACGTAAAAATAGAAAATGGAAAACTGGCGGTGAGCGCCAAAGCGTCAAAGGAGAAGGATGACGACTTTACAAATTATTACTACCATGAACGCCAAGCCGTCAACTATAGGCGAGAAGTGACCTTGCCTCTCGACGCGGACGTCGGCTCGCTCAAAAAAGAGTATAAAGACGGATTGCTGATTCTCACGATTAGCAAAAAAAATTCCCTAGAGAAGTGACAAGGATTTTCCAATGTTAGCGACAAGACAGGATTCTTCCCCCGAGTTTAAAAGTTTTAGCAACGGTTTCGATTTGGTGAACGACATAATCAACGCGATTCAAAAAGAAAAAGCCCTTCAACAAAAGAAGGCTCATCACGGCGCGAATGATTTGCCTAAAGCGAAAAAGGAAGAACTCTTGACGAGCTCTCCCCTTTCTTCTCCTTGATTTCCTCCGCTCTCACATGAAGTGAGAACTAAAAAGAGGTGATTATAAATCGCCCTCATGTTTACCAAGGTACTCAGCGACGCCTTCAGTCGTAGCTTTCATTCCCTCGTCGCCTTTTTGCCAACCAGCGGCGCACACTTCGCCAAACTCGTCAGTGAATTGCATCGCGTCTACCATGCGAATCATCTCGTCAATGTTACGACCAAGTGGCAAGTCATTGACCACCGCGTGACGAACGATACCGTTACCATCGATTAGGAATGAACCACGAAGGGCTACCGCTTCACCGAAAAGCACGTCGTAATCTTTAGAGATTGACTTAGTAAGGTCGGCTACAAGTGGGTAACCAACGCGGCCGATTCCACCATTGTTGATTGGAGTTTCTCTCCATGCGAAGTGAGAAAATTGGCTATCAACGGATACGCCGATGACGTTTACGCCACGATCTTTGAAATCTTTGAGTCTATGGTCAAAAGCGATAAGCTCTGAAGGACATACGAAAGTAAAATCTAGTGGATAGAAAAAAAGTACAGTGCCTTTTTCACCCATGTTTTCTGATAATTTAAAATTGTCAACGATTGAACCGTCACCTAAAACTGTTGTCGCGCTAAAATCTGGAGCAGGGTTTGTTACTAACATATATACGTCCTTTGGGTTTGTTTGTTGTCGTAATTCTAACTAAAGATAATTAACGAAAATAAGATGAAAAAACCTAATCATTTTTTTTAAGGATAATTTTTATCTTTTAAGAATTATTTCGGTTATTTCAGCGCTAGCTCCAAGACGCATGGGCGGTCCCCAAAATCCGGTGCCTTTGTTGACGTAGATTTGCAATTTGTCGTTATGTTGATGCAGTCCGCTTATGTAGGGCTGTTGCAATTTGACTAAAAATCTAAATGGGTATATCTGTCCGCCATGAGTGTGTCCGCTCAAAACCAAATCTACTCCGGAAGTCACTTCTTCCAAAAATCTTGGCTGATGAGCCAAAAGGATGGTTGGAGCGTCTCTTTTATCTTTGAGAGCCTTTGCAATGTCTGGCATGTATTTTTTCGCTCTATAGCCAAAAATGTCATAAACTCCGGCAAGATTAAAGCCTTCGTTTTCCTCGCCGACGAAGACGTTTTCATTTTCAAGAACTCGTATGTTGAGCGATTTGACGCTCTCAATGATTTTTTCTATCTCGTGAAAGTATTCATGGTTGCCTACTATGTAGTAAGTTCCGTATTTTGAAGTTAAGTTTTTTAGCTCGTTCATCGTCTCTTTGGCTTTGTTTATTTCAATGTCCACCAAATCGCCCGTAATGACGACCAAATCCGGTTCACAAGCGTTGATGCGATTTACAATCTCTTTCATAAACTCTTTGTCTATGAGCCCACCGATATGAATGTCGCTAATCTGAACTATTTTATACTCTTTTTTCAACTTGTCTATCTTGATTTCAACTTTTTCAAGCTCAACATGTCTGGCCTCATAGATGCCGCTGGCGCTCATGGAGGAGGCGACGGCGAAAGAGGAGACGTCCAAAGAGGTTTTGAAAAACTTTCTTCTTTTTGGTGAAACTTTTGTAAAAGACAACAAGATTCTTAACAAGTCGTAAACGATCGCTGTGCAAAATAGTAAAAAAAGCACGCCTATGGGCAAACTCAATAAAAAATAGATCCAGTTTGGAAAATCAATATAGTATCGCCCCATAACGTAAGCGAAGATACCTGCAAGATTTACGTATAAAAAAACTCTTAGAAGACGTTTCTTTTTTGAGTTTATATCCAAATGCGCGATGAGTCGCTTGGATATGTACATATTTAAAAGCGAAAATACGCCTAAAATGGCTAAAGTGAAAAGTAATGGGTTCATGGTCTAATCCTGTTAATAAATTTTAATATAAAAAAGTATATAATTGGAGAATGAAAATATGGATTTCCGACACGCAAACGCCAAGCCATCGTCTTATTCGACTTAATTGCGAAGAACATAGCGATTATCATTATTTGGGCGATTTAAACGAGAGCGAATTGAGTAGCTATTTTTTAGACCTTAAAGACGATATGAACGTAGATAAAAACATTAAACTATTAACGTATTACGGTTATCTGCATATTTTTTTAATTACAAAAAAATAAATTTATTTCACGGAGAGAACAGAGTATTGTAATAACCGCTTTTTCCATTGTTTCGCAAACTCTCTATGCGAAGCGTTTCAAATCCAGTGGTCTTTCACGGAGTAAACGGCCTTGGCGTTCACCTGATAAATGGAGTAGTTCAGATTTTCCACGATGTCATAATCCATGTCGAATACCGCCGCCGTGAGTTTGTTGCCATAAGCGCACCCAGTGTCGATTCCCAAAGCGTTTTTGTTGACTTTGACCTCTTTAAATGGCTGATGGCCATACACGACAAAGCCTGATCCACCGTCGTAGACGTCCGACCAAAAATATTTCCCTTTGTTCTTCGTCTCTTCAATGGAGACGAAATGAAACTTTTTATCAAGCCATCGTATGTGAAAGATCAACGCCGATTCTTTTTTACCAAGAGTCTCGAGTCTCATGGCGTTTGTGATGCCCGCATGCAAAAGAGTCACTTTTCCAAACCGGTAAAAGAGAGGCGCCTTTGAGAGGTATTCAAAATGAACGCGACTAAGGGAATGATAAACTTTTTTTTGCAATTCCGACAAAATAATGGGATTGCGTTTGGATTTTAATTTCTCAAAACGGCGATAACGAAGGATTTTATCTTCATGGTTTCCAGTAATGAGGAGTATCTTATGTAACATAAAATACTCTATTAACTCTTTGCTATGAGGACCTTTATTGATTATGTCGCCCAAAGAGACTTCAATGTCGTTGGGTCTTGGCGTAATCTTGTGACGAAGTTCTTTAAATTCATCTAAGCACCCATGTACGTCTCCATACACAATTAAGCGTTTAGGAAAAACTTCAAAAAATTTACTAAAAAATTCAAACATGACCACTCTTTAAAAAAATATTTAACCGTGGCGATATTTTAGCCAAAAAGCATGAAATAGCGGACATATGAGAAAACAAGCTAAAATGGT
>CALDOC010000349.1 GCA_937914675.1 uncultured Sulfurimonas sp. | reverse complement strand
AAAGCGCTCAACGCCATCGAACCTAAAAGTTTTGTTTGTATTTTCATATAAATCCCCTATAATTTAAAAATTACAGGCAGTATACAATTCTAAAATGAAAAAAATAATGATGAAAAGTTATTTGAAATAGTAATAACTAGAGATAAGTATTACATAAGATAAAATTATTATTTAAAACTAATAGTGGTATAAAAAAAGCCCTCTTCCTCATGTGCAGAGTACTCATACTCTAATTCTTGGGCTAGTCTCTCTATGAGTTTGGTTCCTATTTGCGAGCTAAAAAGCATGTCGTCGCTTGTCTCCCCAATCTCATTGACAACGCTGATTTGTTGCTTCTTCGCGTCAATGTATATTTCCACAGTGGTTCCATTTTTTGTATGCGTAAAAATATTCTCAAAGATTGCTTGCATTACTCTACCCATGGACTCTTTATGAATAAAGACGCTAAAATCGTCTTCAAAGTTACTTATCATCTTTAAAGCTTTTTTCTCTAAAATAGGTTTAAACAACTGTTGCATCATTAAACACTGATTTTGTATTTGTACAGACTCTTTAGCCTGCCTTATGTCCCACTCAATCGCTTTTAAAAAGATAAGTTCTCTCAGCTTATTGCTAATGGTGGCTATGTCGCCATTACTCTCTTTTACAAAATCTTCTTTTGACATGTCGCTTTTTTTGAAAAGTGACAATCTCGCTTTTAAAATCGCGATAGGCGTCTTAATCTCATGAGCCGCTTCTTTGAAAATCTCTTGCTTTTCTTGACATAGCCTTTTGTTCGTTCCTTGGAGTTCTATAATGGCTTTTCTCAATGAGTTCACCTCGTAACTACCCTCGCATTTAAGAGACGCGCTTATTGTATTTGGAGAGTTATGGCAATAATCCACTAGGCATTTTAAGGGAAATAGCAATTTCTTTAGAAGTAAGTGTAGACCAAATATAATAATTCCCAAGATGCTTATCAATACAATTAGTAAATTAAGCAGTAACTTTTTCACCTCTTTGTCTATGTAGTTTGATGAGGAGCTTATGATTAAATAAGAGCCGTTTGGAAGTTTTTTCACAATGCTTAAATGGGGTAACTCTTCCTTTAGGGCGTCGACGTATTTAAACTCTATGTTGCTGATATAACGTTCAAAACTTTCTTTGTGATGATTGCTTTTGAACATGAAAAATTCTTTTAAACTTTTCGACGATTCCGTGTAAATATTATGGTCGAC
>CALDOC010000348.1 GCA_937914675.1 uncultured Sulfurimonas sp. | reverse complement strand
CGTGGGATAGAACAATCTTGGCTAAAGGCGTAGAGGCTCTGTCTCAAGCTGACGTGCTCATGATGGATATGATATTTTCGGAGCCGACAAATAAGAAAGATGATGACGCTTTAGCTGATTCCATAGCAAATTTAAACGCTAGCGTATGCGGGTTTTTTCTAAGGCATGAAGCGACTCAGAGCATTACGGGTGAAGAGTTGGATATTTTAAGCAACTCTTCATTGGACTTGTTGCAGTCACAAGTTTCTCGACGCAAAAATCCATCGTTTATTGAAGCCAAGCATGCGGAGATGAACATAGCGACAATTTCAAACGCTTGCTCCTACTCGGGAAGTTTTACAACTTTAGCCGAAGATGACAATCTCATGCGCTTCTATCCCATAGCCGTATATTATCAAGATATGCTATTTCCCTCTTTGGCCATTCAAGCGCTAAGATTAAAGTTTAATAGCGACGTAGAGAGGGTGGATGAGACTCATGTCTCTTTTAATGGGCGACTTATAGGATTAGACAAGAGAGGTTTCATTCGACTCAATTATTATAAAAAAGAGCAATACAATATCGTCTCCTTTTTGGACGTGGTGGGAAAAAAAGTTAAACCGGAATACTTCAAAAACAAGATTGTAATTCTTGGCATTACCGAGGTAGGCGCGGGCGACGTCGCGAGCACTCCCATAGGTTCTTTGTACGGACCTTTGCTTCATTATACTTTTATATCAAACGTATTGGAAAATCATTTAATCAAAGAGCCGCCCTATATAAGCAATTTGATTGTAGTTCTTTTAGCGCTTATTCCCCTTGTTTTGGCCCTATGGATAAAGAAAATAGTATATAGGTTCATTTTGTACGTAAGCATGTATTTCATAGTATATGGCCTCGTAAGGTATATGTTCGTATCAAATATGATTTACATAGATATGTTTTATCCAATGTTATCCATAATCTTGAGCGCTGTCATTATAGAGGTCGTAGCTTTTAATTTTCAAGAGAAAGGTAGCCGATTTATGAGGAGCGCGTTTTCTAGTTACTTGTCATCTGATTTACTCGATCAGTTGATAAAAAATCCTAATGCGTTGACGCTTGGCGGAGAAAAAAAAGAGCTTAGCGTACTCTTTAGCGATATTAGAGGTTTTACTTCTATTTCTGAATCCATGGATCCTGTTAGTTTGATTAATCTTCTCAATAGATATTTTACACCTATGACAAACGCGGTCCTTGTGCATAATGGCATGCTTGATAAATATATAGGCGACGCCGTTATGGCTTTTTTTAACGCTCCCGTAAACGTCAAAGACCATGCCGACGCGGCTTGTTTTGCGGCGCTAGAGATGATTGATAGATTGGAAACGTTAAATCAAGAGTTGAAACGAGAAAATATTAATCCTATTAAAATTGGAATTGGAATAAATACGGCTGAGGTCGTCGTTGGCAATATGGGTTCGGATACGCGATTTAACTATACTGTAATTGGCGATGGAGTAAATCTAGCGTCAAGAGTGGAAGGTTTGACAAAAAACTATGGAGTGGAAATCTTAATAACCGAGTTTACAGTCGCTAAACTAAACGAAGAATTTATACATAGAAAAGTGGAACCAGTGAAAGTAAAAGGTAAGGATGAAGCGGTTCTGCTTTACCAACTCATGCCCTTTACGGACATGTCTAGAACTATAAAAAATCTTTATGATGAAGCTTTGGAAGTATATATAAGGGGAGATTTTAAAAAGGCTGAGAATCTTTTTGGCGATTTAGCCGATGAGTATGACGACATGCTCTCTAAATATTTTTTACGGCAGTTGAAAGAGAACGCTTCATGGGGCGTTCATAAAATGATGACAAAATAGACAATTGTCATACCTCATACTGATTTACGATAAGTAACGCTATAATTTAATCAAAAAATTCAAGCGCTACTAAAGATAATATAAATGGAGAATAGATGAAAAATGCAAACACTCTAGACGCAAATGAAATTTTAGAATTAATATTTATATATTTAACTGAAGTTTCATCTCTAAGAAAACATGATGACATCATTGGTGTTTTAGCAAATATGGGGAGGGCTCTGACTAGCTCGGACAGATGCAGCGTTTGGGTTGTGAGTGATGACAAAAAAACCATATGGACAAAAGTCGCTCATGGAATGGACGCCATTGAACTACCCATAGATTCAGGTATCGTTGGCACAGCCATTGTAAATCAGGAAAAAATAATTATAGACGACGTGTATAAAGATGACAGATTCAATCCTGAGATAGACAAAAAAACTGGATATTTGACAAAAAGCATGATGGTCATTCCTATGTTTGATAACGATGATGAAATTATCGGAGCGTTTCAAGTCATAAATCATAAAGGGGATAAGGGGTCTTTTGACAAACGAGATATGCAAAGACTGATGTTAGCTAGCACTTACGCCGCTGAGACGCTTGTATCGGCTAGATTGACCCAAGAGATTGAAGATACTCAAAGAGAAGTAGTCTTTACCATGGGCGCGGTAGGGGAGAGTCGAAGCAAAGAAACTGGCAATCATGTAAGAAGAGTTGCCGAGTATTCCAAAATATTGGCGCTTGCATATGGACTAAGCGAACAAGAAGCGGAACTTTTAAAGCAAGCGAGTCCCATGCACGACATAGGAAAAGTCGCTATTCCTGATTCTGTTTTAAACAAACCCGGTCGGTTCAACGTTCAAGAGAGAAAAATCATGGATACTCATGCGGAGCTTGGTTACGGCATGATAAAAAATTCAGAGCGACCACTCTTAAAAG
>CALDOC010000347.1 GCA_937914675.1 uncultured Sulfurimonas sp. | reverse complement strand
CCAAACTCGCTCTCTTTGTCTCCATTTTGAAGCATGGCTCCCAACGTGAAAGAGTTGTAGTCGTTGAACGTATATCTTAGAGTTGGCGCTACGTATCTGGAGTTTTTGTCGTTAAAACTCTCTATGTAGAGCAATGAGCCATCGAGGTAGATATTGAAAACGTAAGAGAGCGTTAAAGCCGCGTAAAATTTAGAATAGACTAAGTTTGGCAATATCTCAGAGTCGTTGTTTAGCAATATCCGTTCATATGAAAAACTTTTTGAAGAGTAGAGAGCTTCCGCTATTGCGCTTATCCCATTCAAAAAACCATAATCGGCTCCCACTATCCCCTCAAAGAACTCTACGTCTTCTTGTGAAGAGGTTGTTGACCTTAAACTATTTTTTACGTATGCGCCCTCGCTCCTCACCTCAACGCCACTCTCTCCTAAATTTCCCTCTATCTCATACCCTATCATTTTCGTTTCGTTTGAGCTCACCATGTCAACTCCAACGTCCGCAAAGTCCAAAAAAGCCTTATATCTCCCAGCGTATTTGAAACTCTTATTTGCTTTTTGCGAAACGACCAGCGTCATATCCGAATTGTTTGAGAGATGTCTCGTATATGAAACGCCAGCGACTCCAAACGTTTCATCAGGCTCAAGCGAGTAACTATTTCTAGGATTGAAAAGATTTGTTGGATTCCAAATTCGCCCTACTCCCATGGAGACGTTTTGAAGTCCAACTATCACTCTGTTCTCATTGTCTTCATATCCCGAGTACAGTCTATAGAGTTTCGCGTAAACGCTTGTGTTTTCATACTCTCTAAAAGCCGTCTTTGTTTTAAAAGGAGCGTCCGTCTCTTGAAGTTTTACATAGGAAAAATCATTTGAATTAACATATTCCTCTCCATGATAGTTTACTCCATCGCCTATGAATGTAAAGAAAAAATCGTTATGAGTATAGTCCCCGCGAAATCTTAATCTATCATAGTTGTAAAGATAACTCTTGTCTATGGTGAAGTTCGCGTTTTGCACCTTGTATGAGAAGTCGGCGTTAAGCGCGCCACTCAATAGTAAAAAAAGTAAAGCGCTTTTAGCTTTCAACTATCTCTCCGTCGTTTAGCTTTATGACTCTCTTTACGCTCTCCATCACGTACTCGTCATGTGAGGCGAAAACGACGCTTATCTTCTCTTTCTCATTTAAAGACCTCATCATGTCCATCAAGGCTTTGGAGTTTTTCGAGTCTAGGTTGGCGGTTGGCTCGTCCGCTAAAATAATCTTAGGTTTTGGGGCGACCGCGCGAGCGACCGCCACTCTCTGTTGCTGTCCCCCGCTTAGGGTAGAGGGAAGAGATTTTAATTTGTTGTCTATCTCTAAGACGCTCGCCACCTCTTTGACTCTACTCTTTATCTCCTCTTCGCTAAAACCGCGAAGTCTCATAATGAAGCCTATGTTCTCTTCCACGTTCAGCACGGGGATGAGATTATACGCCTGAAACACAAAACCCATCTCGTTGAGTCTTATGGCGCTTCTCTCGTCTTCGCTTAGCGAGCCTATCTCTACGCCATCAAGATAAATTTCCCCACTGTCGATGGAGTCTAACGCTCCGATGACGTTTAGCAAGGTCGTTTTTCCACATCCCGAGGCTCCAGTCAAAAGAGCGTACTCCCCTTTCTTTATCTCTAAGTTTATGTTTTTAAGAGCGTGAAGTTCGCGCTCTTCTCCTTTGTAAAAGTACTTGTTTACGTTTTTCATCTTTATCATATGTTTACCTTTGTCGCTTCTATGGAGTTCATCGTTTTTATCTTCCTCAGCGGTAACGCCACGCTGAGTATGGACGAACTCATGATGGCCAAAAACGTGGAGCTAAAGTAACTTGTCTTTATGGTTGCGTACATGACGCTACTATAGCCAAAACTCTCAAGTCCATCCGCAAAAGCGCTCATGTCCAAACCATAAATTTTCAGATAATAAAGAGCCAAGAAACCAAACGTCGCGCCTATCGCGTACCCTATGAGACCAACAAAAAGAGCTTCCAATATTATTTGCGCTCTTATGAGAGAGTAAGACATTCCGACGCTCTTCATGACGCCAAACTCTCGTATCCTATCAAGTATGGAGACGTACATAACTCCCATGATTCCGATAAAAACAACGATCATTACTATGAAAAAGGTGATTGAGTTGAAGATAATCATAACGTCTTGCATCTGTTGCATCATAGGATAGAGTTCCAAAAAGCTTTTCACTTCCAACGCCGCATACTCCTTTTGTAGAGTCTCTTGTAGCGTTAAAGAGTCGGTTCTGATCGCTATTTGAGTGATTTCATTCTCGCTTACGCCCAAAAAATTTCTCAGTGTTTTCACGTCTACGAAAACGGTTGAGGCGTCGAGCGTTATGTTGTTCGTTTGGATTACGCCTTGTACTTTTAAAGCCATGGCGTTTATCTCTCCATGGCTATCTTGCGCGGAAAATATCACTTTCGAGCCAATCTTTAGCTTCATTTTCTTTGCCAGTTCGCTTCCCACGAGAGCGCCATGTTTACCAAGTTTGAGCTCACCGCTTTTTAAAAACTCTGAAAACTTTCCAAACTTCTCCTCCGCGTTTAAGTCTACGCCTATCGCCGTCGCAAACGAGGACTTTCTCGCCGTCGCGCAGAGTCCATCGGCTTTTAAACGCAGAGCCACCGCGTTGACCCTCTTGTCGCTCTTTAGTCTCTCTTCGATGGCTTTAGAGTCTTTGATATTATCCAATATAGATTTTGAGAGACGGTAGCCTTTGGCGTATACGCTTATCTCACCACTGTCGCTTCTTTTGGTTTTCTCTATCATGGAGAGGGTCATGCCGTCGTAAAGACCTTGAATGCTCAGCATCATTCCCATGCTCACCGCTATCATGATGATGACCAAGAGAGTGCGAGAGAGACGCAAAAAGGCGTTTTTGTACGCCAGCTTTATAATGAGACTATACATGTTTCGTGGCCTCTATGGGTTTGAACGAGTTTACGTACTTTATGGGGTAAAGCGCGCTCAAAAAGTTTAACAGATATATAACGCCAACGTTCCAGCTTATGGTAAAGAGGTCGAAACTAAACGGCAACTCGTCCGAGACCACGCCATACGCTTTGTACGTCTCGCTCATCCCCTCGATGACAATCGGATGAACGCTAAAATAGTACGCGATATAGCCACCAAGGGGAGTCGCTAAGACAATAGCCAAACTAGAGAGTATAAATATCTCATAAAAAAGTAAAAGAGCGACTTTTGAACTGCTCAAACCGACGCAACGAAGCATGCCAAACTCTCGAACTCTCGAGCTTACGTTTATGAAACCAAATATCATGACGACAAAAAAGATAACCACAAAAAAGAGACTTATGGAGATATACCCAAAAACGCTATCCACTCTCATGGCTTCAACCATCGACTTCATCAAAGTTTTCCAAGTGAGAACTTCCATATCTTTTGGAAGGACTTTTTCTATCTCGCTTTTGATTCTATCCACTTCGTTTAAATCATCCACGCTTACGCTTACGTACGACGCCATGTTTTGCGAGAGCAT
>CALDOC010000346.1 GCA_937914675.1 uncultured Sulfurimonas sp. | reverse complement strand
TGTTAAACACGCAAGATTTGAGTGGCACCCTACTCTATCTCATCAGCGACATGAGTCAATACGTCAACGGACAAAACATCGTCGTCGACGACGGCTTTACTTTATAACATCATAAACTTCAGGAGAGAGAATGGAATCAATAGAAGACAAAGCCTTAGAAACTTACTCAAAAAACTTAGAATACTTTTCAAAAAATCATAAAGAGCTGATGAATTTACTCACGACGCTCGACATCGCCATGAGCAAGGGAGACTACGAGCCACGGTACGACTTGGAATACCTTGACGGTTATTTCGACGTCAAAGATATAAAAACAGGCGCTTACGTTTATAATGGCGATTCGATAAAAATCTCCAAAGAGATAAGCAAACTAGTGGACTTCAAAAAGAACAAACGCACCTTCGAGGGCTTTCCAATTTATAATTTCACCGACGAACAGGTTGAAAAAGCGGGTGGCATCACAAAACTCGTCGCTGGCGTTCTCCCAATGACTCGTTACTATTTTGAGCACTCCGATCAAAAAGGAACGATGAAGGAGATAAACAAGTTTATCTTTGTAGGCGTTCGTTTGGGTTTGCACATCCCAATCATACATGAAAAAATCAAATCTAGCGAGTATCTTATCATCGAGGATGATTTGGAGGTTTTTAAGCTCTCGCTCTTTACGACCAAATACTACGAACTCGCCAAAGACGCAAGGCTATACTTTTCGGTGGCGGATGACGAAAACCTTTTCTTAAAAACGACGAGACTCTACGTTAGAGACACTTTTTATGAAAACAGATACTTAAAGTACGTTCTCTTCCCCACCTATCCAACCAACAAACTTAAACAGATTCAAAACTCCATCATGACGCAATCGTTTATCTTTTTTCCATACAAGGTCTCTCTTGATAAATTTTTAAGACCTCTTGAGTATATAAACGATGGATACAACATAGTCAATTTATCCAAAAACTTACTCAACGATATAACAAAAGACAAACCCGTGCTTGTTTTAGGCGCCGGTCCATCGTTTAAAGAGAAGATTGATTGGATAAAAGAGAATCATACGAAATACCTCATCATCGCGGCGTCGGCGGTCTTGAAAACTTTGTATCCTTTAAATATAAAACCCGACATCGTAACGCACATGGACGGACAAGAGCTCTCCTCCGAACATTTTAGCGGGCTTGACGTAAAAGAGTATTTAAAAGATACGACGATAATATTGGGCTCGCATGTTTCACAAGCCGTTAGAACGAAGTTTGAAAAATCGCAAATCTTTTATTATGAAGAGGGAACGTACTATTTTAAAGATTTTAGTTCCATAGCGATGCCTTGCGTTGGCTCTTTCTCTTTGATTTTATCACTTTTGCTCCAAAGTAGCGAGACGTACCTTTTAGGACTTGATTTCGCCATTGATCAAAAAACCGGGGCTTCTCACTCAAGCGATCACGTTCAATCGACGCTTCTTGACATGTCCGAAAAAGAAAAAGTGAAAAATAGCATGGACTATATAACAAACCTTTTTCCAGTTCAAGGAAATTTCGCAGACGAAGTCTATACGAATGGATTGTGGCACGCCTCCGTTCAAGTGCTCTATCAAACGATTCCTCTCATCAAAAATGAGAATCAAAAGATTTACAACCTCAATCAAGGCGCTAAAATAAACCAATGCGTTCCAAAACGCATAGAGGAGATTGACACGAGCAAGCTTCCTCAAATAAACAAACTTGAGTTGCGCGACTCTCTTAAAGAGTTGTTTTTGCGACATTCAAAGCAACAACTTCCCCTCGAAGACGTCCACTCGCTAAAAAAACGTTTAGCCAACGCCAAAGAGATAAAAAAACTCATAAAAGAGTACGCGAACGCGCCAACGGGAAGTCATGCAAACAAATACGTCTATGACATGTTGGGAATGGTCTCCCCCATCTTAAAAAATCGAGGAAGAGAAGCAAACAATCTAACGCAAGTCTTTTTTGAGTACTTTCAACTTTCAATCCCTATCATCATAGACTTTTTCAACACAAAAGGTCTAAAAAACGAAAAAAGACATATAAAAAAATTGGATAAAATGCTCATAGACGAGATGAACTCGATTTGTGATACGTATATAGAGAACTTTGAAGAGTTTATAAAAACTAGGTGTTGACGATTAAAAAAATTAAAGGAAAGCATAAGTGGATTTACAAGACGTACAAACTATCGCGGAAAAAACGTATAGCGACAATATAACTTACCTGCGAAACGAGCAAAGTGAACTCTACTCGAAACTTGTGGCTCTTGACTCCGCTCTGGAGCAAAACTTGTATGAAAGCAAATATGAACTACTCTACGAACATGGCTATTTTGACGTGAAAGACATAAATGAAAACAAATATTTGTATGGTTCCAATAGTGACGAGTACGCAAAAATGGTGGCTTCAAGCGTTAACTACGATAAAAAATCAAATCTTTTTAAAACCTACAAAGAGCTAAAGATAGATGAAAAAAATTTAGACTCGTATGAAACCATTGACATGACTCAAGACGCTATTTCCGGAGTCGCTTCCATTGTAAGCTATCTTCGCAAAAACGCCGACATGACGTCCGATATGAAACATATAAACAAATTCATATTTTTTGGCGTTGGATTGGGCAAACACATTATTGAAGTGGATAAAAAGATTCAATCAAAAGTTTACTTTATCGTTGAAGAAAATCTCGAACTATTTAAACTTTCACTTTTTGTCACCCCTTTTAGCCACCTAGCAAAAAGCTCCACTCTGATTTTTAGCGTATTTGAATCGAGTGAAGAGTTTATACGTAGTTCGTCCAAATTTTTATACACTCAATTTGAACATAACCATTATTTGAAATATTTTCCTATGTTGCACCATAAGGAAGATAAACTTCGAGATTTTCACATAATGATTACCTCCCAATCTCATAACCTCTTTTTTTACAATAGCATTTTAAAACAGTACTTGAGACCTTTGAATTATTTAAGCGCAAAGTATAAATTTTTAAATATTTTAAAAAACTACTCGGGCAAAACGCTGGG
>CALDOC010000345.1 GCA_937914675.1 uncultured Sulfurimonas sp. | reverse complement strand
AAAGATTCAAACAATTCTTAGAGTCGCATTTTGAAAATTATAATAAATTAAGATATAATCTTAGAAAAAGATGACTATAACCATGGCAAAAAAAAAGACAAAAGAGTTTGACAAAAATCAGCTTTTATCACTTTTTGTGAGTAAAAATTACCAAAAAGTGATTTCTAAAATAAAGCAGTTTACTATAAAAGGCGTAAGTGATGAGCAGCTACGAGAAGTCGAGTTGGAATGTTATGAAAAATTGGCTGCTTCAAACTTTGAAAATGGAGATATTAATAGAGCCATAAGAGATATAGAGTCTCTTTTAAAGCTAGACGAGAGTGAAAAGTATAAGCTCATAAAATTAAAGTATTTATGCTACATGGAAAATTTTCAAATGGCTATAGAGTTTGCCAAAGATTTGATAGTTTCTAAAAACGCGAATGTCAAAAAAGATGCTATTTTTCTTTATCTACTCGCCAATGTTTACCATGGTGATTATGAGCTGGAACTAGAGTATCTTAAACATCTCACCGTCGCGAAAAAAAATTATGTTTTAGCCATGAGGGCGTTGTTTAAAGAGGAGATGGCTGAAGCTTTGAAATTTTTAGAGCTTAGCAATCCTAGAGCGAAAATAGAAAAAGAGAACATTCAAGCTATACAAGCAATATTATCCCATCAAGAGTTGCAAAATAGTGACATGTTAAAACCTCTTTACAGATTTTTGATATTTGCTGATACTACAAACCTTCAAAACACAAAAGCAACGAGAGAAATACAAAAAGAGATTGTTTCTAAATTTTCTAAAGAGAAAGAAAATAAGGATATAAAAAATCTTATCGCTTTAAAATCTTCAATTCCTATAAAAAGTATCATTGACAAAGTTTCAGATAAAGAACTTCAAACAAAACTTATTTACAATAATATAATGCTGCTTGTCGAAAAACAAAACGATAGAGAAGAAGCTTTAAAATTGTTTGTAAAATATAGAAATGATTTAGTAAATATTGTAGAATCCGCTCATCTCCTTATCATCTTAAAACAATCCGTTGAAGATAAAAAAAGCGATAATATATTATTAGGCTTCTTTGACACATATTTGAAATTGCATCATAAAAAACTGGCTTCTTTTCAAAAAGATTTTATTTTTGTTTATCTATTTAACATTGTAAAAAAGGAAGCAACCTCTGATCTGATAAAAGAGTATAAGGGAGAGCATATTATATTTTTGCTAAGCGTTTTTCCTTTTATGGACAAGTACGAAGCGTCGAATCAAGCTCAAATAAACGCCATAATGAAAAAATATTCCGCTCTGCATCTTAAACTTATTGCAAGTTTCATTGAACTCATTGATTCCACTGATGAAGAGTTTGATATATTGAAAGATTCAGCAAAAGAGCAAATTTTAAATAGAGTGACTATTTTACTAGATATTATGAAAAATTTAGAACGACCGCATAAAAATTATAAAGCGACCATTATGCATATGTTGTCCGTCGTTTCAAAATTTATTCAACAGTATGATTTTAAGGAAAATGAAAAAGTTTATCTTTTAGCGTCTGAAACTGTAAATTATTTTGTAGATTATTACAATATAGATAAAAAAGACATGTCCAAAGAGGTAGATGAATTATTCGCGTCTATAAAGAAAAAGAAAAGCGTAAGAATAAAAACAAAAAAAACTGAAGAAAATATCTTTGATATGATGAAAAAACTTATGAAAGGCTTTGATGGCGATGAAGATTTTTTTGATGATGAAGAACTTGATTATGGTGATGGCGATGAAGATGATGAAGAGTATTTCTATGACGAAGATGACGAAGAGTATCTAGACTCGGTAAAAGAGATGTTTATAGAAGCCTTAAAAGATAAAAAAGATCCATTCGCAACTATGGAAGAGTTAAAAATTGTACCTCATATGGTATTTGATTTTATACTTGACTTGTTGGCTCAATCCGTAAAATATAACGTGTTTAAAAATATATGGGTAGCTCAGCTTTTAGAATGGCTCGACATGGAGATAGCTGAATCCGAGTATAGAGACGTCGCGGTGCAATATATATTGAAATACGCAAAAAAAGACGCCAATGTAGCGTCGCTATTTTTTGAACACATCCTTATAAGCGTAGAGAGTCAAAAACGGGAATCGCTTTGGTACCTTAAATGGTTAGAGGCTTATACAGATCTAGTGGATGATTATGATTTGGGTATAGATAAGCTTTACCAGTATGGAGTGTATCATTTTATATTCATACAAGATAAAAAGAAATTTAAAGCGTTAAGTGGCGCAAAACGTAAAAAAATGTTTAACAAATATAAAAAACTGGAGGCTTTGAATGCTTAAAAGAAGTTCTTACGATATTTTGGGATTGAGTGGCGATTTTGAATTTGGAGATATTAAAAAAGCGTATAGAAACGCCATTAAAAAATATCCTCCAGAACAAAACCCGCAAGAGTTTAAACTCATATCAGACGCTTATGACGTTTTAACGAACGAGGATTATTTTTTAAGACATATTGAGAAAGATTTATCTTTATTGGATATAAATATAGAAGTAAAAGCGGATGAAACAGTAGATAATTCCAAATATCTAAAAGATATATTTGAGGTGCCGTTTATAATATGACAAAAGATGAATTAAAAGAGCATATATCTCATCAGATAGATTTAATGGATGATAGCGAGTTGATGGAATTATCAGATTTTTTACAAAAAAAGAACGATGATGAAAGTGTCGCCGAAGAGTTGATAGTGATAAAAGGAGAGTTTAAAAAACTTACAAAATTGGTTATTCAGATGCAAACGCAACTAGAAACGCAAAATAGTAAAAAAATGGAATCTGAATTAAAACCTTTTATACTTTTTTACGCGTTTCTAAAAAACTCCAAAGACGCTTTAGTTTCTATGCCTGAAAATAGTTTTTTTAGCTATTTTAAATTCAATAAAGCCTTTGGCGCGTTTGAAAATGGCTTTTTGACAATAGATATGCTTTACAAAAACATTTTAGAGAGCGTAGAGTTGAAATTGTCAGCGAAAAAAGGTGATAAATTTGATTCCAATTTTCACGAAGCGGTAGAAGTTGTGGAAGATAAAAGTATGAAAGATGGAATAATAGTTGAGGTTCTTGAAGAGGGCTTTTTATATAAAAACGAATTATTAAATTACGCAAAGGTAAAGGTGAACAGATGGATATTATAGGAATTGATTTAGGGACGACAAATAGCGTGGCCACGGTTTTTACGCAAGATGGCTTGAAACATATATCTTTTGATGGCGATTATCTGTTGCCATCGGTTGTAAATATAAGCGACGATGGCGTCGTAGTCGGTGTAAAAGCTAAAAATATGGCGATGATAGCCGAAGAAAACACATCCCTCTCCATAAAAAGATTAATGGGAAGCGATGAGAAAATAACGTTAAATTCAAAACAATTCACTCCGGAAGAGATCTCCTCTTTTATAATCAAAAAGATTAAAATAACGGCGCAAGAGGAGATGGGGATAGAGTACAAAAGATGCGTCGTGACCGTTCCCGCTTATTTCAACGAAAATCAAAGAGAAGCGACAACCAAAGCGGTAAAACTAGCGGGTCTTGAAGTGCTTAGAGTGATAAACGAACCAACGGCGGCGGCCATTAGTTATGGCGCGAACAGAGATGAAGAGATACTTTATGGCGTTTATGATTTGGGTGGCGGCACGTTTGACATCTCCATCATAGAAAACTCAGAGGGCTTAATAGAAGTTCTTTCAACTACTGGCGATAACCACTTAGGCGGTGATGATTTTGATAAAAAATTGGCAGACCTCATTTGGGAAAAAAGTAGATTTGACATAGAACGCACCAAAAAATTGCAAATAAAGTTAAATCAATTAGCAGAAAAAACGAAAGTGGAACTTTCAGAAAAAAACTTAGTTGTCATTGATGAGAAGTTTTTTGCAAAAAAAGATGGACAAGCCTTACATTTAGAAGTGAAAGTAACGAGAGAAGAGTTTGAAGAACTTATAGAAAATGACATCAATAAAACCATAAATTTACTTCTTGAAACATTAGAAGAATCAAACAACGACATAGACGATTTGGATTCCATCATATTAACAGGTGGTTCAAGTAGAATACCTTTTATATCCCATCAAATTTTACAAAGAACGGGGAAATTGCCTATCTTGATAGAAGACCCTGATAAATCTGTATCTATAGGCGCAATCTTACAGGGGGCTATGATAGAGGGAATAGACACCGATTCCATTTTGGTGGACATAACGCCTTACTCTTTGGGGATTTCAAGTTTATTGGATGAAGATAGTAGGGAATTGGGTTTATCAAAAATAATATTTAAAAACACGCCCGTTCCAACAACGAAAACGTCAAGATATTACGCCGTAGTTCCTTATCAAAAAGCATTTATGATAAATGTGTATCAAGGTGAAAATGAAGATAATCTTGAAGAAAACGTAAGCATAGGTGAAATGACGTTAAAGATAGAAAACCCTGTAGAGGACGCCGCTATGGACGTTGATTTTACATTGAATCAAGACGGTATGTTGTCTGTAACTGGAAGAGAAATTCATACTAACATGGTAGTTACAGGTGAATTTAAAACAAAAATATCAAAATCAACGAAACATTCAAAAGTAAAAGAGATGGATATTCTAACGGAACAAGATGGAATCATCATAGATAAAATCAACTCCATTTTAGAAAATAGTAATATTTTAGACGAAGACAAAGAGGATTTAAAAGAGTTAAAAAGAAAATTTTTATCGGCGTCAAAAGATGAAAAACCTTCTTTGGAAGAGGAAATTATAGATATTATATTCTTTTTAGAAGATGTATAAAAATTATGGAGTTTGCCTATAAGTGTCCCGTATGTAGAGCCAACAACGTATTGACTTCTCATAATTTGTTTTGTAGAAGATGTCAAAGTGATTTGAGTTCTATATACAGGATAAAAAAGCAGAAGATATTTAAGGCTATAAGGAAGCTCGAATTTATTCGAGGCTGAGAAATAAGATAAAGCTTTTAGCCTCGAATAAATTCGAGGTTCCGATAAAAATGGGTATATTTATTTTTTGTAAGTTCCTAAATAACATTAACACCAAAAAACTCCAAGGATAAAATTTGAAAATATTTTTACTGCTTTTAGCGCTATTTCTGACACTTACTGCAAGTGAGAGCGAAATAGACGAGGCTAAGATTAAAAAAATGATAGGTCGCATGATAGTTGTTGGATTCGATGGTACCAGCGTAGATAAAAACTCACAAATCGTCAAAGACATGCAAAAGTATGATTTGGGCGGCGTGATTTTATTTGATAGAGATTATAAAGATAGAACAAAAACAAAAAATATTTCAAACAAAGCACAACTAAAAAAGTTGACAAAAGATTTGAGAGCGTTTGCAAACAAACCTATGTTTATAAGCGTAGATCAAGAGGGTGGAAAAGTGGCTCGTTTGAAACCGGCTTATGGATTTGAAACGATTCCTTCAGCTTTTAAAGTGGGGAAAATGAGCTATAAAGATAGCGTCGCGACATACGCTAAACAGTCAAAAATGATAGAAGAGAGTGGAATCAATACAAACTTCGCGCCAGTCGTGGATATGGCGATAAATCCTAAAAACAAGGTTATTGTAGGGCTAGAGCGTTCATTTGGCAAAGACAAGCGGCAAGTCGTCGAGTACGCCAAAGTCATGATAGACGAGCAAACAAAACATCATGTCATCTCTGTTTTAAAGCATTTCCCAGGACACGGTTCATCTTTGGGCGATTCTCATAAGGGGTTTGTAGACGTAAGTGAGACTTGGACTCCGGAGGAACTTGACCCATACAAAGCGCTTATCAAAGAGGGAAAAGCCGACATGATAATGACGGCTCATGTCTTTAACAAACACATTGACGATAAGTATCCAGCGACGCTTTCTCAAAAATTTAACACGCAACTTCTTCGTCAGTTCTTAAATTTTAATGGAGTCATTATAAGTGACGACATGCAGATGAAAGCGATTTCTGAGAGATACACGCTCAAAGAGAGAATCACTTTAGCCATCAACGCAGGCGTGAACATCGTTCTCTTTGGCAATCAACTAGATAACGTTAGCGTTAGCGAGTTAGTCAACGTTATCTTTGAGCAGTTGAAAAAGGGGGAGATACCTTTTGGTCGAATCATAGAGTCAAACGTTAGGATAGAAAACTTACTGACAA